>NZ_JAKUEU010000019.1:0-75147 GCF_022663075.1 Bacillus cereus group sp. BfR-BA-01441 | reverse complement strand
TTCCCTAACAACAGAGTTTTACGACCCGAAAGCCTTCATCACTCACGCGGCGTTGCTCCGTCAGACTTTCGTCCATTGCGGAAGATTCCCTACTGCTGCCTCCCGTAGGAGTCTGGGCCGTGTCTCAGTCCCAGTGTGGCCGATCACCCTCTCAGGTCGGCTACGCATCGTTGCCTTGGTGAGCCGTTACCTCACCAACTAGCTAATGCGACGCGGGTCCATCCATAAGTGACAGCCGAAGCCGCCTTTCAATTTCGAACCATGCGGTTCAAAATGTTATCCGGTATTAGCCCCGGTTTCCCGGAGTTATCCCAGTCTTATGGGCAGGTTACCCACGTGTTACTCACCCGTCCGCCGCTAACTTCATAAGAGCAAGCTCTTAATCCATTCGCTCGACTTGCATGTATTAGGCACGCCGCCAGCGTTCATCCTGAGCCAGGATCAAACTCTCCAATAAAGTTAGTTTGTCTAGCATCTAAAATAAAAATTGACGTTTCACGTTGTTTGTTTCGTTCAGTTTTCAAAGAACTTGTCCGCCGCTTCAGAAGCGACTTCATCATATTAACATCTTAATTTTTCGATGTCAACTAAGTTTTAAAATTTCTTTTTTGTCGTTTTCTGCGTTTCCGCATCAGCGACGTTTATTAATATACCATCACAACTTTTAAATAACAAGTGTTTTTTTATAAAAATATAAAAAAATTATCTACCCTACTTTCTTCTATAGAAGTAACTATTATCCTTACTACTGAAAATAGTTATTCTAATTGTATGCTAATACACTCCGTTCAACCAAATTGCATTTCACAATACCTTCCCAAATTTTCATTCTCTTCTATATTAAAGCTTATAATCATTATCCTTCTATAAAATAACTATACAAATTAGCCTTAAGAAAAAATCCCGTCTACATTAAACAGCCACTCGCGCGCATTACCCCCTTCCTTCTCATTCAAAAATTTACCCCCTACAAATTAACAACATTCCAATCCTAATACAAACTTAAGGATATTGTTAGAATTTTTTTACATTTAATTAACGAAAAATATCCATTTTTTGTTATATAGTAAGAAAGGACGCACTCAACTATAAATAAACCAATGGAGGAATTATTTTATGGATAGGTTAACAAAGTTTTCATTAAAAAACCGAGCTGCCATTATCATCATGATTTTTCTCATTTCCATACTCGGTGTTTATTCCCGCTCTAAATTACCTATGGAATTTTTACCGAGTATCGACAATCCAGCAATTACCGTCACAACCTTATCTCAAGGACTCGACGCTGAAACGATGACAAAGGATGTAACTGATCCTCTCGAAAAACAATTTCGCAATTTAGAACACGTCGACACCATTACTTCTTCTACATACGAGGGATTATCACGTATCGACATTGCGTATACATCAAAAGCAAACATGAAAGATGCAGCACGCGAAGTCGAAAAAGCCGTCAATACAATTAAATTACCTAAAGATGTAACCAAGCCCGTAGTTAGTCAATTAAACACTTCTATGATTCCACTCGCTCAAATTACTATCCAGAAACAAAACGGTTTTTCAAAAGCAGATGAAAAACAAATTGAAAAAGAAATCGTACCACAACTCGAAAACATTGATGGTGTTGCCAACGTTATGTTTTTCGGAAAATCCACCTCTGAATTATCTATCGTACTTGATCCGAACCAATTAAAAAACAAAAACGTAACATCACAGCAGGTACTAACTGTTTTACAAGGAAAAGAAACTTCTACTCCAGCTGGGGCAATTACTGTTAATCAGGAAGAATACAACCTCCGCGTCATTGGGGACATAAAAAATGTAAATGACATTAAAAACATCACTGTGGCACCCCAAGTGAAATTGCAAGACATTGCTCAAATTGAAATCAAACAACACTACGATACAATCTCACATATAAACGGAGAAGAAGGCACAGGATTAATCATCATGAAAGAACCGAGTAAAAATGCAGTTGCCATTGGAAAAGAGATTGATAAAAAAGTTAAAGAGATAGATAAGGAATATAAAGATCAATTTTCCATTAAACTTTTGGCTTCAACCCATGAACAAGTTGAAAATGCTGTTACTAGCATGGGAAAAGAAGTAATACTTGGAGCAATCGCTGCAACTCTAATTATCTTAATCTTTTTACGTAACTTCCGAACAACACTCATCGCTGTTGTCAGTATTCCATTATCCATTTTATTAACACTCTTTTTACTACATCAATCTAACATTACGCTTAACATTTTAACCCTCGGTGGTTTAGCTGTTGCGGTTGGCCGTCTCGTCGATGATAGTATCGTTGTCATCGAGAATATTTTCCGCCGTTTACAAAAAGATTCTTTCTCTAAAGATATCATTCTCGATGCAACGAAAGAAGTCGCAGTCGCAATTACTTCTTCTACTTTAACAACGGTCGCTGTTTTTTTACCTATCGGCCTCGTATCAGGAGCAATCGGAAAATTAATGTTACCTATGGTATTAGCAGTTGTATATTCTATACTATCATCCTTAATCGTTGCACTAACAGTTGTTCCACTTATGGCTTTTTTACTACTCAAAAAAACAAAGCATCGAAAGCCAAGTTCTTCATCACGATATGTCGCTACATTAAAGTGGGCTCTTTCTCATAAATTCATTATTCTACTTATTGCATTTTTATTATTTGTAGGATCAATTGCAGCTTATATATTACTACCGAAAGCAAACATAAAATCTGAAGACGACACAATGTTATCTATTAACATGACATTTCCTGCCGATTATAATACTGAATCTCAAAAACAAAAAGCATTTGATTTTGAAAAGAAATTACTTTCTAATTCAGATATAACAGACGTTATTTTACGAATGGGATCTAGCGCAGAAGATGTACAATGGGGGCAAACAACTAAAAATAACCTCGCTAGTATATTCGTAGTCTTTAAAAAAGGTTCTGATATTGATCAATATATTAAAGAGTTAAAAAAGGAAAATAAAACTTTTGAGCCTGCTGAACTTGATTATATAAAAACAAGTTATTCAAGCTCTGGCGGCGGCAATAACTTACAATTTAACGTAACAGCTACTAACGAAGCGGATTTAAAAGAGGCGGCTACTATCGTTGAAACAAAACTAAAAAGCATGGATGATCTTTCTAAAGTAAAAACAAATTTAGAAGACTCTAAAAAAGAATGGCAAATTCATATTGATCAAACAAAGGCTGAACAACTAGGTTTAACACCAGAAATAGCTGCGCAACAAGTAGCATTCCTTATGAAGAAATCACCTATTGGCGAAATTACAATTAATAATGAAAAAGCTACTATTATGATAGAACACAAAAAAGAAAACATTAATAAACAAGAAGATATTTTAAATACAAACATACTATCACCTATTAATGGACCAATACCTTTAAAAGACATCGCAACTATTTCAGAAAAACAAACGCAAACAGAAATTTTCCATAAAGACGGAAAAGAAACAATCCAAATTACAGCCGAAGCTTCAAATGAAGATTTGAGTAAAGTAAACACAGCAGTAAATAAAGCGATGACTGACTTAGATTTACCTGGTGGTGCAAAAGTAAATATCGCAGGAGCTACTGAATCTATGCAAGAGAATTTTACAGATTTATTCAAAATTATGGGGATTGCAATCGGGATTGTATATTTAATTATGGTTATCACCTTCGGGCAAGCACGTGCTCCTTTTGCAATCCTATTCTCCTTACCATTAGCTGCTGTCGGTGGTATTTTAGGATTAATCATTTCACGAACACCTGTTGATGTAAATTCCTTGATCGGCGCATTAATGTTAATCGGGATTGTTGTTACAAACGCTATTGTATTAATAGAAAGAGTCCAACAAAATCGGGAACATGGAATGGAAACTAGAGAAGCCTTACTTGAAGCAGGTTCTACTAGACTACGCCCAATTATTATGACAGCTATTACAACAATCGTTGCTATGCTCCCACTCCTATTTGGCCAATCCCAAGCAGGAAGTATGGTATCAAAAAGTTTAGCCGTCGTTGTCATCGGCGGTTTGGCAGTCTCAACTGCTCTTACATTAGTAGTCGTTCCAGTTATGTATGAACTATTAGATAAAATCGGGAGAAAAAGACGCTCCCGTAGGAAAATAAGCACTTCTACAGAAACACCTGATATTTAAAAACAAAAGGCGTTATCTTCACAAATGAAGATAACGCCTTTTCTCTATTTAGTCATATAATCCATCATTTTTTCCACATATTGCTCTATAGGTTTACTAGAACCCACAATCTAAATTACATCTGTTCTTCTTTATAATTAATCACAAATTCAACAATCATTACATCCATTCCTTCTATATTAAAATACAAAAGAACCCCCTACTTATAAATAGAGAGTTCTTCTTCATAATTTATGCCGCTTTTACCTTTTTCGTTGTTTTACTTTTTCTTTTCGTTCCTGTAAAGCGCTTGTGTAATATAGATGCTATCAAGCGTGAAATAACATTGAATAGTAATACCATAATAATTAATACAGCTGCAGATTTTGTCGCAATCAACTTCGCATCTGGAATAACTCCTTCAGAATTTAATTTCCAAATGTGAACCGCTAATGTTTCAGCTGGTCTAAACGGATTTAAAGGATGCGCAGGACTTGAGAAATCCGCTGCTGAATTTAAAATCGGGGATGTTAAACCCGCTGTGTAAATTAATGCTGCCGCTTCCCCAAATATACGACCCGCCGCTAAAATAATCCCTGTAATAATTTGTGGTAATGACGATGGGATAATAATACGAGCGATTGTTTGCCACTTCGTTGCACCTAATCCAAGACTTGCCTCTTTTACATTATGAGGAACTTCTGAAATCGCATTTTCACAAACACGCGTTAAACCTGGTAAATTTAAAATAGTTAAAGCAAGAGCACCACCCATTACTGTGTATCCCCAACCTGTCATTGTAACGAACACTAACAAACCAAATAAACCAACAACAATAGAAGGTAAAGATGCCATTGTCTCGATACATAGACGAACAAAATTTAAAAAACGTCCTTGTTTTGCGTACTCTGCTAAATATATTCCAGCACCTAATCCAAGAGGAATAGATATAATAAGCGTTATAACAAGCATGTAGAAGGAATTGAATAACTGCGGACCAATCCCACCACCAGCTCTTGTATTGCTTGGTTCTCCAAACAAGAAATTAGGATCCCAAAACCCCCATCCCTTTTGTAAAATTTCAAATACTAAGAACACTAGCAAAGCTACAACTAAAGCTGCAACCGCATAAAAGATACCTGTCCAAACTTTATTTACCGTTCTTGCATTCATTATTATCGCTCACCTCTTTGCCCAATCGCTCGAATTACTAAAATAAACAGGAATGAAATAACAAGTAAAATCATCGCTAAAGTCCATAGCGCATTGTTCCAAGCAGTTCCGTTCAATGTATTCGTCATGTCCATTGTTAAAATACCAGTTAACGTCGCTGTCGGACTATATATTCCTTCTGGTAATTTAATCGTATTCCCGATTACCATTTGAACCGCTAGCGCTTCACCAAAAGCACGCGCTAAACCTAAAACAACACCTGTTAAAATCCCTTTCTTCGCAGCAGGAACAATTACTCGGCTAATCGCTTGCCATTTCGTTGATCCTAGACCATAAGAAGCTTCTAAATAATCAAATGGAACAGAACGTATTGCATCAGAAGCGATACTAGCAATAGTAGGTAAAATCATAATACTTAATACAACAATACCTGCAATTAAACTAAAGCCTACTCCCCCAAACGAATCACGTAATAGTGGTACTAAAATCGTAACACCTAATAATCCGTATACAACCGAAGGAATACCAACTAACAATTCTAGAACAGGCTTCAATACTTTATTTCCAAACTTTGGCGAAATTAAATTCATGAATATAGCAAGAGCTATAGCAATTGGTGCACTAATAATAACCGCACCTAACGAAACCACCGTTGAACCTACAATGAAAATTAAAGCCCCGAAGGATCCTTGATCAGCATTTGGATTCCATTTTGTCGATGTTAACATCTCAGTAAATGAGATACCACTTTGTGTAAAAGATTGAATACCTTTCCCACAAATAAACGCAATAATAGCTAATGTAATTAAAACAATAAAAATACCACAAAACGTAACAAGTGATCTTCCTATATATTCACTTTTTACGTAATTAATTTGTTTTTTCCCCTTCATCACAGGACAGACCCCACTTCACAGATTGAAATGAACAGGACTGGCCTTGCAGCCAGCCCCATAAAATTTTATTACTTATTTAATTTAGACATTGGAATGTAGCCCATATCTTCTACTTGCTTTTCAAAATCTTTACCTTTTACATAATCGATGTAAGCTTTTGTTGCTTCCTTCGCTTCACCTTTTGTTACCATATATTCGTAAGACCAGAATGGATATTTACCAGACGCAATGTTTTCAACTTTCGGTTCAGCACCATCAATTTTCACTGTTTGTAGTGCGCCTTTTTTCTCGCCGACCATGTAAGACATTGCTAAATAACTCACCGAACCAGGAGTAGAGTTAATCGCTTGCTCTACTGCACCGTTAGAATCTTGTGTTGTACCAGTTCCATCATTAATTTTCGCGTCTTTCATAATCGTTTTTTCAAATGTAGCACGTGTACCAGATGAAGCCGGACGGTTAATTACATTGATTTTTTCATCTTTTCCGCCTACTTCTTTCCAGTTTGTTACTTTTCCAGTGAAGATATCTTGTACTTGTTGCATTGTTAAGTTATCAACTTTTACATCTTTATTTACGACAAGAGCGAATGCAATACCCGCTACCTTGTTATCTACTAATTCTTTCGCCTTTTCAGCATCTTTTATTTTATCTCCGGACGGAACATCTGAATTACCAATTTGTACTGCACCAGATGCTACTTGGTTAATCCCAGTTCCACTACCGCCACCTTGAACTTGAATAGAAACTTTTGAATTTTTCTCCATGAATTTCTTTCCAGCTTCCTCCGCAAGAGGTAGAAGAGCTGTAGAACCAGCCGCTGCAATCGTACCTGATAATTCTTGTTTTGTATTATCGCTTCCTTTAGCAGTGTCTTTACTAGTTGTATCTTCTGCTTTCCCACAACCAACTAATGCTCCTGCTACCACTAAAGCTGCTAAAGAAAATTTAATACCTTTTTTCATAACCATGTCTTGTACCCCCATTTGGATTATCACTTTTCGAATTCATTTTCTTTCGAACACAAATTCATTGTAGGACAACAATATTATGTGAGTGTTAAGCAATTTTTAATTTTAAGTAAATGACGATAATAATCCTTAAAAGCTAGAAATCCCAACATTTATAGTTAAATAACCCAACAAAAACCACACTAACTACGCTGCAATGTAAATATATTCTTAACAATGTAAATTCAATGTAAATGTTTTTCTCTCTTTTTCCCTTTTCGTTAAAGTTACATTTACAATTCCGCTGTATTTTGTAATTTTTACACACCTAATTTATGCACATTAAAAATAATTTCAGTAATATTTTTTAGTACAACTAAATAAATTGGAACAATTCTAAAAATAAATGAATATTTTTAAAGTACTAATTGACAACATAATCCAATGTAGTCTACTATATTACTAACAAAAAGTTTACCTTAGGAAACTTTTTAAACTCAAACTAAAAATATAGAGATGAGGTAACTTTTATGGTATCGGCTAATATAAAACCACTTTCCGAATTTAAAATAGGAGAGTTTGTACAAATTGAGAAGATACAATTAGAAGGAACTATGAAACGACGCTTATTAGATTTGGGATTTATCCCGGGGGCGACGATTAAAGTATTGCAACGCAGTCCACTTGGAGATCCGGTCGCTTATCAAGTGAGTAACACAACTATTGCACTGCGTAAAGAAGAAAGCTCCCTTATTTTCGGGGTATTAATAGGAGATGATTTCAGATGAGCAAACATCGTATCGCTTTAGCTGGTAACCCGAATACAGGGAAAAGTACATTATTTAATACTTTAACAGGCTTAAAACAACATACTGGAAACTGGACGGGAAAAACTGTTTTAAAAGCTGAAGGAGAATATGAACATAACGGAAGTAATTATACACTAATAGATTTACCTGGAACCTACTCACTATACTCAAATTCCGCAGACGAAGAAGTAGCGAGGGATTATATTATATTTGAAAAACCAGAAGTAACTGTAGTTGTTATAGACGCAACTGCTATGGAAAGAAATTTAAATTTAGCACTTCAAGTGATTGAGATGACAAACAATGTAGTCATTTGCATTAACTTAATTGATGAAGCCGAGAAAAAAGGGATTGTTATCGATGAAAAGAAATTAGCAAAATCACTTGGTGTACCTGTCGTTAAAATTTCAGCACGTAACCGAGTAGGTATTGGTCATTTGCTAAATGTTATTGCAAAAGTAGCAAATAAAAAACTAATTCCAACACCAATTAAAATTACTTACAGCGAAAAAATCGAAAATATGATTCAGGAATTAGAACCACAAATTTATAAATTGTTCGGTGATACGTATCCAGCACGTTGGATTGCGTTACGTATATTAGATGGAGATAAAAATTTCTTAACTACACTTCAAAAACACCATAATGAACCACTTGTAAGGGAGGTCGTAATTAATGGAATCTCACTCAGCCAGTAAAGCTCTTCCATTAGACTATATTATTCAACATGCACAAACACTTTCAAAAGAAGATATACGAGATGATATAGTGGGAGATATTTACCGAACATCTGCAAGCATATGTAAAGAATCTGTCCAATATACAAATACTGATAAATTATATCGTTCCGAAAAACTAGATAAAATTTTCACATCTCCAATCTGGGGATTCCCAATTATGCTCGGTATTTTATCTATTATTTTTTATCTTACAATTGCAGGCGCTAACGTACCATCTGATATGATTGCCGAATTCTTCGGATGGGCCGAAGGATATTTAACATCTTGGTTCCAAGCAGCGCATGCACCTGAATGGTTACATGGCATTTTAATACTTGGTTTGTTCCGTGGTATCGGTGCTGTTATTAGCGTTATGTTACCACCTATGGCAATCTTTTTCCCTATGTTCGCGCTATTAGAAAACTATGGATACTTACCACGTGTCGCGTTTAATATGGACCGCTTATTCAAACGATCCGGTGCACACGGGAAACAATCTTTAACAATGGCAATGGGATTTGGTTGTAATGCAGCAGCCATTATGTCAACACGTATCATTGAATCACCACGTGAACGTATGCTAGCAATTTTAACGAACAACTTCGTTCCTTGTAACGGTCGCTGGCCTATGTTAATTTTAATGGCTTCACTATTTATGGCTGCTGGTTATACAGGCAGTATGCAAACATTGGTTACTGCTGGCGTTGTAGTTGGAATGGTTGTACTTGGTGTTATTATGACATTAACTGTTTCTTGGGTACTATCAAAAACAGCCTTAAAAGGGGTTCCAACTCACTACACACTTGAGTTACCTCCGTACCGCAAGCCAAAAGTTTGGAATACAATTGTTCGCGCAACACTCGATAAATCAATCTATGTTTTAAAACGAGCTATAGTTGTTGCTGCCCCTGCAGCTGCATTAACTTGGTTACTTGCTAACATTTTTATCGGTGACACAAGCTTACTTATGTATTTTGTAAATTTCCTAGATCCATTTGCTAAAATGTTAGGACTTGACGGGTTTATTCTAGCTGCATTCATTCTTGGACTACCTGCTAATGAAATTGTAATCCCAATTTTATTAATGTCTTACTTATCAACTGGGGCTTTAACTGAAATAGATGATTTTAATCAAATTAAAAATCTATTCCTAGAAAATGGTTGGACTTGGTTAACAGCGTTAAACACAATGTTGTTCTCACTTCTTCATTTCCCGTGCGGAACAACACTGGTTAACATATACAAAGAAACAAAAAGTGCAAAATGGACATTCTTATCGTTTGCAATCCCTACCGTTATCGCCATTGTTGTTACATTCCTCTCTACACAATTGGTACATTGGTTAGGGCTTGTATAAAACAAAGCATACATAGAAGGCATCCCCCTTCACATATGCTTTGTCCGAAAGAAACCTGAAAATCATTCAGGTTTCTTTTTTTGTACATCAGTATTCCACGGCTGCGCTCCATACGTTGTGAGTTTTTTATGAATGAAATATATAGCCCCCGGCAGCACCGCCATTAATATCGTGCAACTAATTCCTAATCCAGTAAACAACTTTCATCACCTTATTTCACTCTTTTCGGTAAAGCTGAACCTGAATGTTCAATTGTTGGATGAACGTGAACAGTAATTTCAGCATTACTAAAGTAATTTTCGCCTTGATCCCAATTCTTACTTATTTTTGTCCATTCTTTATAATTATGTCTCTTATACACTTCCCCTAACTCTAATACATCTACCTTATATTTTTTTTGAACAAGCTTAATCGATTTTTGAATACGCTCCTCCATTTCTTCCGATATATCCTTCTCTAAACGTTTTTCATTCAAAACCTTTTTATGATCACTAAAGTGCAACTCAGCTATTGTACCTTCCAGAAATAAATGAATATTAAATTTCGGTTTTGTAGCATTCGTTGTGGATACTTTAATTTTTCGACGTAACTTATGAATTTCATATGTAATAAGTTGATCCTTTTTACGAATGGTAAAAAAACCTCCAATTTTTTTACCTATTATATAATTCATCCCTAATGTTTCTTCCCCACTCAAATTGCCTACACACTTATTATCCTTTCCACGAAACAATGCTGCACCGTTCATTTGTACCCCTTGTTTTGTTAGTTCAAGAATAGGTAATACAAAACTTCGGTTAGAGATCATCTTTTCCTGCACCTCACCAATTCTTGCAGCCTCAATCATTTGGGCATTTTTTGGAGGGTGTTCAGCTAACATATCAATATACTGCGCCGGTAAATTTTCAGGCTTGGCACTTTGTTTTAAAATAGCTTCGGCATTTTTATTAGAAACGAACAAACGAATATTTCTTCTCATCTCATGATCGCGAATATATACATCTAACGTATTTTGTAAAATGTATGGATGTGAAAGTAATTCTTCAGAGAAAATAATCACTTGTATATGAGGGAAAAATAATGTACGACTAATTTTTTTGGCGATTATTCTTATTTGTTCAAATACACTATCTGCTTTTGCACTAACATTAATATAATTTTCGCTATCCCCACCCCCTTGTCCACCCTGTTGAGACAATTTACTAGGGAGTACCATCTGATAGGTTCCTTTCATAATTGGATTCGCTTTCTTCTCCTTTACGATATCGTAAGCCGCTCCTACTACAAATCCTCTTTCTTCTATCTCTTCTAACTCAGAACACCCACTCATAAATCCAGTTAAAGCCATAACCATTATAATTTTAAGAAGGTGTTTCATTTCCACCATTCCTTCTTTTTATTTTATATACAATTAAAACGAGCAAAGGCGCTAACACAACAAACCCCATATCTATCCAAGCTAAATAAGTCCCATAACTTGATAAAGCATTTAAACTACTAGGTATCATATTCACCATAAAAATAATAGGGGCACTTACGAAAATAAAAATATGTTTCTTCACTTTCGGAAACATAGCACAAAACAATAAAGATGCGACATCATAATACATTGCTGTAGTGTTATAAATAGTAATAATCCAAGTCGTAAAAAAAATCGCATCAAACCTTTCTAAAAATCCTCCACCAATTTCAATTTCTTTCCCTAATTCAATTGTTGGATATGTCAATCCACGTGTTGTCATATACGTAAAAACACTAATACAAGTTACATAAATTAAAATGTATGACAGCACGTTTACCATCACCGCTTTCGCGACTGCCATTGGCGCTTTTTTCGCTGTCTTATCATTCAGCAAAACCGCATAAAATAACGCTACTTCAAATCCAATAAACGTAAAAATAGAATTTTTAACTCCAACAGCATATTGACTTACTTTCGTTTGAAAAGCTGGTAGTAAATTATTTATTTCCATTAAATTTATATTCAATAAAGAAAGAAGTACTATCGCAATTAAAACAATAGGTAAGAATAAAACATTTAACCTTAATAAGGCTGCTCTTGATCCTGCTATTCCATAAATAACAACTAATAAGAAGAAGAAAGACAGTAGTTGTATTGGTGTATCACTAAATAAATACGTTTGAGAAATAACTGAAATCATTCGCGATTCATATGCTGTCAAAGCAGCAAACGTTAATACTAAAATACTACTAATTGTGTATGCAACAGGCTTCGTCAAATGCGCACTCGTATATTGAACAAAATTTTGTTTTGGAAATAAGATAGCCACTCTCGTCACAAACCAACCTAAAACCGCGCAGATCAATCCACCCAAAAGCAAGATAATCCAACCGTCCGAAAATAAAGTTTGGTTAGCGATATCTCTTGGCATAGACAATGCCCCTATACCAATAATGGTCGATGATACCGCAAACCCAATTTCACGAGATCCAATCTCTTCATCGCCATACTCAAATGGTTTCACTTATTTTCGCTCCTTTGGACGTATTGTAGAATCTTTTGTTTGTAAGTACTCTGGTCTATCTTTCAACATCGATTTTGGCATGCGAATAAATTCTTCTTTCCAATCTTTATAAAATGCAGGAGCAATTGGAGTTGTATACGGTATACCAACACTTGTTAAATTTGTAATATGAATAGCAAGTGCGATCAGAGCTAGAATGATCCCATACAGCCCAAAAGCCGTTGCAGCTAATACAAAGACGAAAAGTAAAATTCGGAACGTAATCGTAATACTATATACAGGAAGCGAAAACGTAGCAATCGCAGTAACTGCAATAATAATAACTAAAAACGGATTTACAATCCCTGCATTTACCGCAGCTTCTCCAATTACAAGACCTCCTACAATCCCTATCGTTTGTCCCATCGGTTTCGGCAATCGGATTCCAGCTTCTCGTATTAATTCCATAGTCAAGGCCATCATTAACGTTTCAATATATGCAGGAAACGGAACACCTTCCCTCGCACCTGCAATTGAATAAGCCAGTTTAGAAGGAATAAGTCCTTGATGATAAGATACAAGTGCTACATACATAGCTGGTAACAAAACCGCAATTATGCCTGAACCCATACGTAAAAATCTTAATAACGTTCCAATCACCCAGCGCTCGTAATGATCTTCTACAGATTGAAAAATATCAACAAACACAAGTGGTGCAATAAGAGCAAACGGGGATCCGTCTACTAAAATTGCCGCCTTCCCTTTCGCTAATGAGGCTATAATATTATCAGGCCTCTCTGTATTCAAAAACTGTGGAAATGGGGATAAATTATTATCCTGAATTAATTGTTCAATCGTACCTGTTTCCAAAACGACATCTGTCACTATTGATTGAAGACGGCGATCTAGCTCTTTTACAATGTGAGGATTAATAATATCTTCTATATATACTAGGGTTACTTCTTTCTGCGATCGCTTCCCCATAATATAAGATTGGAACCTCAACTTTGGATCGCGTAAACTGCGTCGGATTAACATTTTATTCACATTAATATCTTCATTTAATCCAACTCTCGGTCCGCGTATTAAATCTTCTGTCACTGGTGGTTCTAAACTTCGCTTCTCCCAGGCCCTACTATTAATAACGATAGCGGTTTGAATATTATCAATTAATATAACTGTATCCCCCGCTAATATCGCATTTATAATATCTGGAAACTTCGTCTTTACACCCACTTCTGCGATAGAAATAAAACGATCCAATAACGTTTGAACAACAGCTTCCTCATTTATAATTTCTTCGTATTGCAGTGTGCGAATGACATATTTATAAACATTATCCTTATCTGTCAATCCACATAAAAACACAACCGCACAACGTGTAAAACTCCCAGCAAGAGCAACTTCTCTAATTGTTAAATCATTAGGTGAACCTAACTCATCCCTAATTTCTTTCATAACTTCAAATAAGTTACCTTCAAGCTCTAACAATTTCCCCACCTAGCTTCCTTTTCAACAAGTTTTTAGTTAGATTCCGCTAATAGAAGGAAATATATACAAAAAAAGAGCTATCTCTTTTCAAAGATAGCTCTAATAAAGTAAAACTTTAATCAACCCTCACCAATCGGGCTTTTACGGACAGTTTAATCCCCACCTAACTTCTTTGCTTCCGCTGAATTTTGAGGTGGGGGTCTTACTGCCCGTTAATGCAGGATAAACGAATTACTTTTCTACTATTATAGTGTTTTTCTTTATAAATACACCTTTTGTAAATCCACTAACTACAAACATCACAATTATATTAATTAACAATGCGACTATACCTACATTCAAATCTTTTATATACTGCGGGAAACTCGGAAACATCGTGGCTATAGTTGAACCAGATAAGGTAATATATGCGACCACTAATAGCCCAACTCCCATTCCTGCAATCGCCCCTTGCTTCGTAATAATTTGACGTGGAAACAAGCTACATACAAGTGCAGGGAAAAGTTGTGTAACGATACTGTATCCCATTAATAGAAGTGCTCCTATTGTTTCTCCTCCTTTAAATGTAAATAAAACTGCCACGAGCGTTACTACAGGCACAAATAATTTTGCCATCTTAGCAACTTGTCTATCTGAAGCAGACGGGACTATCGTTCGGTAAATATTTTTTGCTAACAGTGTAGAAGCCGCCATAACAAGCATAGACCCTGGAACCAATGCCGTTAATACTCCCGCACTACCAATAATTCCAATAAACCAAGGATCAAAAGTTTGTAAAGCAAGACGGAATAACGAAAGATCTACATCCGCTCCCTTTAACCCAGGAACTTGCAATATAGCAGCAAATCCTGCAAAAAATACGAAAAGTAAAACTAAAGAATACAATGGCATAATTGCTGCATTTTTACGAAATACTTTTTCATTTTTTGCAGAAAAAGCAGAAGCAAATGTATGAGGCCACATATAAAAACCGAGGGCCGTTAATATAATAGTAGAAACAAACCAAGAAATACTCATTCCTTCTTCAGGTAAAGATAAAAATCCCGGTTTCGCTGCCTCTACAGCCTCAAACATCGGCTGAAATCCTCCATAATAATGATACGGCAAATATATACCTAAAAACATAACGATAAACAGTATCATAATATCCTTCAAAGCAGCCGTCCAAGCCGAACCATGTATACCTGAAATCATTACATATATAGTTATAACAATAGCACCGATCCATACTGCAACAACAGGTGACACCCTTCCGTAAGAAGCTTCTGAAACGATAATTCCCAGTCCTTTTAACTGTAAAACAAGATATGGGATGATGGAAACAACACCAACAATCGAAACAATAAGTCCAAGCGCTTTACTTCTATATTTCTTCGCAAAAAAATCTGACTGTGAAACAAGGTTATGCTCTTTCGCATACTTCCAAATGGGTGGCAATAAAAAATACGATAAAAGATAAGCTAAAGCACCATATCCCAAAATATAAAAGGTAGGTGCTCCTTTACTATACGCCCAGCCGCTTCCCCCTAAAAATGTAAACGTCGTATAAATTTCACCTGCCATAAGGAGAAAAACAAAAATAGTGCCAAATCCTCTTCCTCCAACTGACCATTGTTCTAAATTCATATCTTTTCCATGTTGTGCCCGAACCCCTAAAAATAGTGCGAGAAACAAAAATAAAATAATGATAAGTAATGCAGTCATTTTACATCCTCCTTATTAGCAGGATCAAACACGTACACAAGCCCCATACAAAAAGATGTAATAAACACTGATAATAATACCCAAAATAATAAAAATGGCATCCCTAATACGTAAGGAGTAACTGAATTCGCAAATATTGGCCCAACTACTAAACAAAGAACTGGGATAAGCGCTAGAATGTGTATTTTCTTCATCTCATTCTCCTTTACTTATAAAGTTCATAATGGCTGATACAAAGACTTCCACTCCAATCGGTAATGCATCTTCGTCAATCGTAAAACGAGGGTGATGGTGAGGATATATAATACCTTTCTCTTTATTTCCCGCTCCGATAAAAAAGAATGTCCCCGGTGCCTTTTGTAAAAACGCTGAAAAATCTTCTCCAGCCATCGTCGGCTGTAAACGAACAACTCTATCCCTTCCATAAAGTTGTAATGCCGTTTGTTCAATAAGCTCTGTAGCTTCATAATCATTTACAACTGGTCGATATCCATATTCATATGAAAATGTATATTTTGCTCCGTAAGATTCCGTAATATGCTTCACAATCCGCTCAATCTTCTTCTCTGTTTCACCTCGTAATTCATGTCTTAAACTTCTTACTGTCCCTTCAATCTCAGCTTGCTCTGGTATTACATTATGAGTTGTCCCAGCATGAAATTGCGTAACAGATATTACGAGAGAATCTAATGGATTCGTGAGGCGAGATACAATTTGCTGAAGTTGCGAAACGACTTGTGTTCCGATTGCAATACTATCCACCGTTTCATGAGGGATTCCAGCATGTCCACCTTTTCCCTCTATCTTAATTTTAAAAACATCCGGTGCAGCCATTGCAGGACCATAAATAACACCTATTTTCCCAACCTCTAACGACGCCCAAAGGTGAGCACCAATAATATAATCCACACCTTCCATTACACCTGCAGCAACCATCTCCTCTGCACCACCAGGAAAATTCTCTTCAGCATGTTGGAATAGAAAACGAATCTCCCCTTTAATCTTCTCTCTTTCTTCTACCAACTTATGTACAACCCCAAGTAATATCGCTATATGTCCATCATGACCACATGCATGCATTACACCTTTATATGTAGAAATAAAATCAAACTCATTTTCTTCATGAATAGGAAGAGCATCCATATCGGCTCGAATCGCAACTGTTTTGCCCGGATGTTTACCTACTAGCTTTGCCATCACACTATATTTAGTCGGCCGTGACACTTCTAAATATGGGAATTTCCGAAGTATATCGAACACAAACTGCGATGTTTTCTCTTCTTGAAAAGATAACTCTGGATACTTATGAAAATGCCTTCTCCACTCAACTAACTGATTTTTTGACAAAACAAGTTCCTTTGCAACATCCATTTCTCTTCTCCCCTTCTTCACCAAGTTAAATGTTATTATAACGTGAATCGTTAACTTTTAAAAGAATCTTCTGAATTTTCAGTGTTAATAAACCAAAAAGAAAAAGCCATCCAAAGATGACTTTTTCATTATTATAAAATAGTAATTGCTTGTTTTCCCATTTGCTCCCAAGCTTTCTCAAATTCTGCTCGCGGAACAGCCAAACGTGGATTATTTTTAAGAGGATCATTTACATATACAAAGTTTTGATCATATCCAATTACTACTGCACTATGCTCATAATATGTAATTTTCACTTCGCCTGAACTCGTATTCCATGTTTCAAAACTACTTTCAGCTAGCGGCTTAAACGTCGTATTAATAATGACCCATACCGGAGAACCAGAACTAATTACTTTATATATATCTTGCATGTCTCTACCTGTTAAATTAATTACTTTTTCAGGAACATATTTTTCTGCTAAATCAAAGATTGGTTTATTGTATACACCATATCCAGGCTCTGCCTTTGTATAAATATTTCCCACAAATCCCTCGTAAGGATTTCCACGCAAACCATTTTGTTCAAATGGAACACGATGAATTTCGCTAGCAAGTTGCATCTTATCTACTTGTACACCTTTATATTGCAGCAACATAGCTAAACTTGTCACTTCACACCCTCTAGGCAATTCTGGTAATTGTTTAATAAACGGAACATCTTCAATCATAGCTGCTTCTTTCATTTCAGATAGAAACTCTAAGCGTAGAACTTGCGCCTTTTGCATGATTTTATCTTTTCCTATAAAAAATGCAGCAGCAAGTATAATCCCAAAAACAAAAAGATATTTTAACTTTTTCATTATAAACAAAACTCCATTAATTATTATTTTACAGATACACCTCTTATCATTGTACCCTTCTTCTTACTAGTTTGCTAGAAAGATCATGTGAATTATCGCTCATAGAATTAATTATAAAAATTCTAATTATTTTTAATAAAAAGAAAAATAAATATACATTTACAGAATATTTTGCTAAAATCAAAATTGTTAACATAGTGAAGATATCACCATGTTAACAAACATTCTTAGAGTATTTAGTCATAGTTCGTTTTTTTACATACTCCATTCATTTCATAGCAAATAAACCGAGTGTGTGTTGCATCCCCCACTAATGATTAAAAACTCAGAATAAAACGAAGTTCACACATTCAAGAAAATACGGGGTGAGGGGCATATGAATCAACAAATTGAACAAACAGATTTAAAACGAACAATGAAAAGTAGACACCTATTTATGATTGCACTCGGCGGTGTTATCGGAACCGGGTTATTTATGGGATCTGGTCAAATTGTCCATAATGCCGGACCTGGCGGTGCTATTCTCGCATTTTTAGTCGGTGGATTTGTTATGTATTTAACGATGTTATGTCTTGGTGAATTATCCGTCGCTATGCCAGAAGCAGGTTCATTCCAAAGTTATGCAAGCAAATTCATTTCACCTGGTTTTGGATTTGTTGTCGGTTGGATGTATTGGTTAAATTGGGCTGTTACAGTTGGCGTAGAGTTAACAACTGTAAGTATTTTAATGAAACGCTGGTTTCCAGACGTTTCTTCCTGGATTTGGTGCGTTACATTTGCAGCAGCACTCTTCCTCGTAAACGCTTTATCAGCAAAAGCATATGCAGAAGCAGAGTTTTGGTTCGCAAGTGTAAAAGTCGCAACAATTGTTATTTTCATCGTACTTGGCGGCGCTGTTATGTTCGGTCTACTAGACTTTAATGGAAAGCCAGCCCCAATGCTTCATAATCTCACTGAAAATGGCGGGCTATTTCCAAATGGTGCATTAGCTGTTCTTCTTACGATGATTACAGTAAATTACTCCTTCCAAGGAACAGAATTAATCGGAATCGCTTCAGGCGAAAGTGAAAATCCTGAAAAAACAATTCCAAAAGCAATTAAAAACACAATTTGGCGAACTCTCTTCTTCTTCGTCTTAGCGATATCAGTTGTTGTAGGTTTACTCCCATGGCAAGAGGCTAATCTAGTCGAAAGTCCCTTTGTACTTGTATTTGATGTAGCCGGTGTCCCATATGCAGCAGACATTATGAACTTTGTTATTATTACAGCTGTATTATCCGTTGCTAACTCTGGTCTCTACGCAAATTCTCGTATGCTGTGGGCGATGGCAAAACAAGGAATGGCAAGTCCAGCATTTACGAAATTAACTGAAAAAGGTGTACCGCTAAATGCATTAATTTTCAGCCTAATTTTCGCTAGCCTGTCCTTACTAACAAGTGTATTTGCGGCAGATACTGTCTTTCTAGTTTTAACATCTATTGCAGCAATGGCTGCCGTTGTCGTTTGGATGTCAATCGCCGCTTCACAGTTTTTCTTCCGTAGAAATTTCGTGAAAAACGGTGGCAACATAAATGATTTAAAATATCGTACACCGCTCTATCCACTAGTTCCAATCGTAGCGTTTTCGCTGAATTTCATTACATTTGTTAGTTTGGCTTTCATTCCAGATCAAAGAATTGCTCTTTATTGTGGCATTCCATTTATGATTATTTGTTACATTTTATATCAAGTTAAATATAAAAAAATTGTCACACTTGAACAGCCACGAACTGTCATACGAGAAATAAACTAAATATACAAAATATTCAGCTATCTTTCTTATGATAAGATAGCTTTTTTCTATTTCTTGGATATCCTGGTATAACTTTATTTATCTTAAAATTTTCACAATCACGTTTTTCTCTGGAAAATAGTTTACAATGTAATCAAGTTACAAATGATATTCACCTTAAAAAGTGTGCATTTGTGTCTATTTTTTAACAATATATCAAAAACTATTGCCTTCTATAAATTAATAGGTTTATATTGTTTTATTGGCATAGTTTCAATCCAAGGAGAAAGGAGATTTTCAATCGTGCAACTAAAGAAAGCGTTTTGGAAGTTGGCTTCGCTTCTTCCGTTATCATTACTTCTGTTCCTCGGTGGCTGTGATAAAAAACTCGCAGTATTAAATCCGCAAGGACCTGTTGCAAAAGCACAGTATGATTTAATTGTTTGGTCATTCTTGCTTATGTCATTAATTATCGCAATTGTATTCATTCTGTTTACAGTCATCTTGATTCGTTATCGTGAAAAACCAGAGAATATGGACTATGAGCCACCTGAACAACACGGTAACACATTACTAGAAATTATTTGGACGCTTGTTCCTGTTATTATCGTTATCGCATTATCGATTCCAACAGTAAAAGCAACTTATGCTTCGGAAGAGGTTCCGAAAGAGTCCAAACATATTAAACCAGTTGAAATTTATGTTACATCTGCAAACTGGAAATGGTTATTCAGTTACCCAGAGGAAAAAATTGAAACCGTTAACTATTTAAACATCCCAGCTGGTGTACCAATTCAATTCAAACTGACTTCTGTCGGCCCAATGAATGCTTTCTGGGTACCAGAACTTGGTGGTATGAAGTACACAATGGATGGCATGATTATGGATCTTTATTTACAAGCTGATAAGCCAGGTTCTTACCTAGGCCGTAGTGCGAACTTCTCTGGTGAAGGATTCACACACATGGAGTTCGAAGTTGAAGCAAAAACTAAAGAGAAATATGACAAGTGGGTTAAAGAAGTACAAGAAACTGCTCCTAAACTAACAGAAGCTAAGTACAACGAAATTGTTAAACCTGGTGTAGTTGGTCGTATGACATTCTCTAGTCACCACTTAAGTTATGTAGATCCAAAATCACTTGAATATTGTGATTACAACTACTACAAAAACAAAAAATAATAGCTATTATTCCAACAGATTGGAGTGAACACAGTGAAGCTTGATGAATTCTTTGTCACAGGTGACCCGATTATTTACGGTGCAGACGCTTCTATCGTTCTTGTGACATTAGCAATCATTTTCGTACTAACAAAGTATAAAAAATGGAAATGGCTTTGGGACGAATGGTTAACAACTGTTGACCATAAAAAAATCGGAGCTATGTATATTATTTCTGCGGTTATCATGTTATTCCGTGGTGGTATGGATGGTTTAATGATCCGTGCACAGTTAACATTCCCAGAAACAACTTATTTAAACGCTGAACACTATAACGGGATCTTTACAACACATGGTACAGTAATGATTCTTTTCATGGCAATGCCATTCGTTATGGGATTAATGAACCTTGTAGTACCATTACAAATTGGTGCTCGTGACGTTGCATATCCGTTCTTAAATGCTTTAAGTTTCTGGTTATTCTTTGTCGGAGCAATGTTATTCAACATCGCTTTCGTAATCGGTGGTTCTCCAGACGCTGGGTGGACTTCTTACTTCCCAATGGCAGGTACAGAGTTTACTTCGGGCGTAGGAAATAACTACTACGCAATTGCATTACAGATTTCAGGTCTCGGTACGCTAATGACCGGTATTAACTTCCTTGTTACTATCTTAAAAATGCGTACACCTGGTATGACTTTAATGAGAATGCCAATGTTTACTTGGTCAATCTTAATTACAACAATTATCATTATTTTCGCTTTCCCAGTATTAACAGTTGCTCTTGCATTAATGACATTTGACCGTCTATTCGATGCTCACTTCTTTACGATGGCGAGCGGCGGTATGCCGATGTTATGGGCCAACCTGTTCTGGGTATGGGGTCACCCTGAAGTATATATCGTTATTTTACCGGCATTCGGTATTTTCTCTGAAATCATTAGTACATTCTCACGTAAGCGTCTATTCGGTTACAGTGCGATGGTATACTCAATGGTTGCAATTTCTTTACTAAGTTTCGTCGTATGGCTTCACCACTTCTTCACGATGGGTGCAGGTCCAGCGGTTAACTCATTCTTCTCGATTTCGACAATGGCGATTTCGATTCCAACCGGGGTTAAGATCTTTAACTGGTTGTTTACACTGTATAAAGGACGTATTCGTTTTACAGTTCCAATGCTTTGGTCATTGGCATTTATTCCAAACTTCGTAGTCGGTGGGGTTACAGGGGTTATGCTTGGAATGGCAGCAGCTGATTATCAATACCATAACAGCTACTTCCTAATCGCTCACTTCCACTACGTATTAATCGCAGGTACAGTATTCGCTATGCTTGCTGGATTCACATTCTGGTATCCAAAAATGACTGGTCATATGTTAAATGAACGCCTAGGTAAATGGACATTCTGGATCTTTATGAGCGGATTCAACATCTGTTTCTTCCCAATGTACTTCTTAGGTTTAGACGGTATGACTCGTCGTATGTACACTTACTCTGAAAGTCTTGGATGGGGATGGCTAAACCAAATCGCATCTGTTGGTGCGGTAATGATGGGTATCGGCTTCCTACTTCTTTGCTACAACGTAATTTGGAGTGCACGTCACGGTGAACGTGACACAACTGGAGATCCATGGGATGGTCGTACACTTGAATGGGCAACTCACTCTCCTGTACAACATTACAACTTCGCGAAGCTTCCTGAAATTAAAGAAGCTGATGCTTTCTGGTACATGAAAAAACGCGGAGAAACAGTTACACCAGCAGCAGAAGATATTAAACCAATTCACATGCCAAGTAACTCTGGTGTGCCTATTATTGCGTCTGGATTCTTCGGTCTTGCAGGTTTCGCATTAGTATTTAGCTGGTTCTGGCTTGCAGCAATCGGTGGTATTGGTATTTTAGCTTGCTTAATCTATCGTTCATTCGATTATGATGAAGGCTACTATATCAGTGTTGATGAAATTAAAAAAACAGAACATATAGCATGAGAGGTGAAATGACATGGCGGCTTTAGATAAAAGCTTACCTTTGGAATATCAATCCGAACAAAGCAGATTGAATATCCTAGGATTCTGGATTTTTCTTGGGGCTGAAATTATGCTGTTCGCAACACTTTTCGCCTCTTATCTAGTCCTTGCTGGTCGTACGGCAGATGGCCCAACACCAGCGCAATTGTTTGAACTTAAAACGCTTTTAATTCAAACATTACTACTTTTAACAAGTAGTTTTACATGCGGTATCGTAATTCATGAAATGCGTAAGCATAACCAAAAAGCGATGCTTGGATGGTTCGTCCTTACATTACTTTTAGGTGCAGGTTTCCTATTCTTCGAGATCGAAGAGTTCATTATGTACATTGGTGAAGGCGCAACAATTCAAACAAGTGCTTTCTTATCTGGATTCTTCGTTCTTCTTGGAACGCATGGAGCCCACGTAACAGGCGGTATCATTTGGGCAATTTGTGTTATTATCCAAATTTTAAAACGAGGTTTAACACCAGTTACAGCTCGTAAAGTATTCATTATCAGCTTATACTGGCATTTCCTTGATCTTGTTTGGGTCTTTATTTACACACTAGTTTACTTGAACGGGATGGTGGCGTAAATGGCTCAAAACAACAATCAAGCAAACGGGCATGCGCATAGCGGATTCCCTTGGTCACACGTTTTCGGATTTATTTTATCGCTTGCATTAACGTTTCTAGCGTTATACGTGGCACTTTACACAACATTGCCACTTTCAACAGTCTTAACAACTATTATCATAATGGCTGTTGCGCAAGCATTGTTACAATTAATTATGTTCATGCATTTAAAAGAAGGAGAAGGAAGAGTTCAAATTCTTACAATGATATACAGTTTCTTCGTTGCAACTGCAACAGTTGGTTTAACTGTATGGATCTTCTTCTCAATGTAATGTACATGAAAAAGACTGCTGAGATTCCTCAGCAGTCTTTTTTTATCCCCTCCCCTATTAAATCCACATTACGGAATTAACAACAGAATCATGAAAAATATACTTATTATGACAAATGTTAAGAAAAATCTTTCTTTATGAAATCGAATCCATATGCGTTGCTTTTCTACCTATTATATGGCTAAATAGGTACTATATTTATTTGAAGGGAGAGAACGCAATGGAACATCATACTTCTGTTCTATCACTTATGGTTGTCGTTGCAATCGCGTTTTTCGTTCCCCTTTTGTTACAACGCTTTAAATTAAAAGCACTTCCTGTTGTCGTTGCAGAAATTATTGCAGGAATCTTTGTAGGTAAAAGTGGGTTTAATATTATTGAGCCAGATATATGGCTTCAAGTTTTATCAACATTAGGATTTATCTTCCTCATGTTCTTAAGCGGTTTAGAAATTGATTTTTCTATCTTTAAACAAAAAGGGAAAAAAAATACGACAAACGAGCCAAATACATTTCAAGTAGCAGGCATTATCTTCTTATTTATTTTCATCTTATCTTATGCCCTATCATTACTATTCGTATGGTTAGGATTTGTAGATAATGCAATGTTCATGACTTTAATTATTTCAACTATTTCTTTAGGTGTTGTCGTACCAACATTAAAAGAAAACAACCTAGGAAAAACTGCAATCGGACAAATTATTTTATTAGTTGCTGTTATTGCAGACTTAGTTACAATGATTTTACTCGCTGTTTTCGTCGGATTAAATTCCGAAAGCGGTCAAAGTATGTGGCTCTTACTTCTTCTATTCGGTGCCGGTATTGTCATTTACTTTATTGCAAAACGCTTTAAAAACATTCCATACTTAGATAGTTTAAAAGCTGGTAGTGTACAAATTGATACACGGGCTGTTTTTGCACTCATTTTAATCTTAGTTGGGTTATCGGAATCTGTTGGAGCAGAAAATATTTTAGGTGCCTTCTTAGCAGGTGTACTTGTATCGTTATTATCACCCAATGAAGATATGGTGGAAAAACTTGATTCCATCGGCTATGGTTTCTTCATCCCTATTTTCTTCGTAATGGTTGGTGTAAATCTAGAGGTATGGTCTATTTTTAAAGAGCCTTCTAGCATGCTAATGATCCCAATCTTAATTGTAGGACTCTTTATTTCAAAACTCTTACCATCACTCGTCTTACGAAAATGGTATCCACGTAATATCGTACTTGGAAGTGCAATCTTATTAACATCGACACTTTCTTTAGTTATCGCGGCTGCACAAATTGGTGAAAAACTAGGGATCATCAGTCCAAGTTTATCTGCCTCTCTTATTTTAAGCGCAGTTATTACTTGTATTTTTGCACCTATATTGTTTAAAAAAATGTTCCCAAAAGTAGAAACACCAAAACCAAAAGTAGCTATTATTGGCGCGAGCAGAATTACCCTTCCGTTATCACTAGATTTAAAACGAGAAGATTATGACGTAACGCTATATATGATGCGTCAAAACAAAATAAATGATGAAGAAGCGAAATCGCACGACTTCCCTATCGTGAAATTGGATGACATCACAATCGCATCATTAACTGAACAAACAGCATTTGATGCAGATCGCGTCGTTGTTGCAACAAGTGATGATGAACAAAACTTATTATTGGCAGAACATGCAAAAGAGCTAGGTGTTGAACATGTTATTGCAAGTGTAGAAGATCCACTTCTACAAGAAAAAGCAACGCAAGAACATATCGCTGTATTCTCAACAATTAACTCTACACGTATTTTATTACGTGCGCTTATTGATAAACCTAGTCTCGTTCGCTTAATTACAACAGCAAACGAAACAGTCCGTGAAGTTGAACTACGGAGCAATAAATATAACGGCGTTGCACTTCGTCGCCTTCCGTTTTTAGGTGATGTACTAGTCATTCAAATTTATCGTGGAAATAAAGCATTAATCCCACATGGGGATACAAGACTACAACACGGTGATACATTACTTGTAACAGGCTCAAAAGAACATATCGATACACTAAAAAACATATTAGAATAAAAAAATGCCCCTCACATAATTGAGGGGCATTTTTTCCATTTCATATGGTAAAATGTTACTATCACATATTATGGGGATGGATTACATTATGTCTATTATAACTTTAGCTCTCTTATTATTAGCCGAAATACTCGTTGCCATTATTCTCATCGGTGTTAGTATTGAGATTTGTAGTTACGGATGGAAAAAATCGAATGGAATAAAATATTCTTGCCTCCTACTTTCACTCCTTCTTGGAACTGCTAGCATACTCGGACTTCTCGCCGCACCTGCCTATTTCTTTATACAATTAACAGAAAAAGCGTTATAAGAAAGGATGTTAATATGATTACCGTGAAAAATATTGAGGGATCTGAAACTTACGTATTACGTCAAAAAATTTTACGCCCCAATCAAACATTAGCAGATTGTAAATACCCTTCCGATTATGAAACAGACACCTTCCACTTAGGCGCATTTATAAACGATGAACTAATTAGTATCGCTTCCTTCTCAAAAGAAATATATCCCGACTTACCAACGGGTATTCATTATCGTCTACGAGGAATGGCAACATTACCTGCATTTCGAAACAACCGTGCTGGAAGCTCCTTAATTCAGAAGGCGGAACAAATCTTGCAAGAACGCCAAGCAAATATATTATGGTGTAATGGCCGAATTACTGTAGCTGACTATTACAAACACTTAGGCTTTCAGGAATATGGTGAAATCTTTGAAATTGAACCGATTGGCCTTCATAAAGTACTATATAAAAGAATATGAGAAAAGCTTTCCTCAATATGGGAAAGCCTTTCTTATATTTCAATCTTCTCTTTTTATTTTTTTCATATATATGTATATAAACAAACTTGGAACTAAAAAACAAGCAAACATAATAAGTCCTGTCATACTAATTTCCTTTATCGAAATATCTGGTGTTACAACGATACAAATAGCTAAAATCCCAATAATAATACCTACCGGAATGAATAATAGCTTCATAAAATAACGACGCGACACTCCGCCCGTATGCTCATACACTTCCACTGAATTTTTCAGATTTAAAAAGTTAATAATTATTATCCCGCCCATAAATACCATTAATAAATCCGAAACACTTTCATATCCTGCCCCTTGCAAGACATAGCGGTAAAAGACGATAGCTAGTATGACGATATTTTGTAAGATGAAAGCTAATCTAATATGTTTTAACCCTTCAATCATTAAACGTTCATCTTTCACGATTTTCATCCTACCACTCCTTTTCCTCCCAAAACAAATCATTCAACGTTTTATCTACTGCATAACAAATTTTTAAACATAAATCTAAAGATGGATTGTATTTCCCCTTCTCAATTAAACTAATCGTTTGCCTTGTAACGCCTACTTTTTCTGCTAATTGTTGCTGTGTTAAATCTAATTGAACACGCGCGACTTTTATTTTACTTACAGCCATTCATGTTCCTGCTACTAAAAATATAGACAAATGTATATTCTTAGAGTATTCCTGCTTCTACGTGCCCTGGCTCGCTAATCACTTGCTACTACAGTTTGCTGTGACACTTCACAGGCGTAAATTCCGATGTAGCCCACCGTACATATATACAATCTATTTACGTTAGTATTGTATATTTTTTTGCTTGTAAAAGGTTGATTGACGCATTTAAATCTCTATCTATTACATTGCCACATTCACATGTATATACTCGGTCAGACAGCTTTAAATCCGACTTTTTTTGACCGCAACATGAACACATTTTAGAAGATGGATAGAATCTGTCCACTTGCCGTAGTTCAATTCCATATTCCCTACATTTCATTAATAACCATGTTTTAAAAGCATAAAAACATTGTTGCGCTACAGCTTTAGATAGATGTTTGTTCTTCATCATACCTTTCACATTCAAATCTTCTACTACAATAAACGTTGGCTTGGTTTTCACCACATCATTTACAATAGACTTTACATACGCTAATCGAATATTTGCTAGCCTAGCATGTAGTTGTTGCACCCTAAGAATATTTTTGTTTATATTCGCTCTTTTATTAGTAACAGGTTGTTCACCTCTCTTTCTTATATTTTCAAATTTGCGTGATAAAGAGCGTTGTTCACGTTTTAACCGTTTTTCTATCTTTTTTACTTGTACTGTTTTATTTATATTTTTGTGAGTTTTTCCATCGCTACGTACAGCGAAGTCTTTAATTCCCAAATCAATTCCTAGACCTACTGTATTGAGAGTTGCATTTGGTTTTACCTCTTTCACTTCACAGAGTATAGACACATAGTATCTTCCTGCTCTTTGATATACTGTACCACTTTTTACAGTTGTATTTTTTGAAATATATCCATACTCTTTTAACCTTATCCAACCAATTGTAGGGACTTTTACTCTATGTCTTTCTACTGTCCAATCTGTTTTGTTGTTTTTCGGAAAGTAGCACTTCACATCTTGCTTCTTCTTTTTTTTATATCGTGGAAACTTAGATAAACCTTTAAAAAACCGCTTAAAAGCTTTATCTCCATTCATAATCGCTTGTTTTACCGCTTTGCTCGACACTTCTTTAATCCACTGGTCACACTCTTTTGTATGAATGTTGTTTAACCATTTGGAAAAGTCATAACCACTAAGAAATTTCCCCTCCGACTCATATACCTCTTTATTTTTAGAGATATACAGGTTATATACATATCGACACACCCCAATAGTTTGACGGATTTTACTAATTTGTTCAGTTGTCGGTTTGATTTCTATTAAATATGCTCTTTTCATAAGTCTTCATCCTCCGACATTTTCTTTTTGTATTTTCTCAACCCATATATTCTACAGCTAAATACATGAATGATAGATATTAAATCCTGAACAAGTTCTTCTTGAATACCCATATATTTCTTATACTGTTCTTCTGTATAATATCTTCTTCCTTTTGGGTTTCGGTAAGCAGGTAAAACAACTTGATTGTCCCACCTTTGCAATGTCTTAACAGAGACATTAAGCATTTCTGAAAATTCTTTCGGTTTATATTGTTTCATAATTACTTTTCACTATATATGCCTACTTTTGTCTATGTTTTTGTTTACTGTTTCTTTCTCCTCCACCCTTATTATAATATATATTCCAATAAGTAATTTATATTTTACATTACTAATTTAAGTTTCACTTTATTATACACAAAAAGGAGCCCCTCATAAGAAGCCCCCTCTCCTATATTATAAGAATAAATGACATCCAAATAAAATTGTAAATAAGTATAGTAACGGATGCACTTCCATCCCTTTCCCTTTCACAATTTTCAAGACTGGATACACTAAAAATCCAATTGCAATTCCATTCGCAATACTAGATGTTAACGGAATACCTATAAAAATTAAAAATGCTGGTAACGCATCTTCAAATTCATTCCAATTAATATCTCGAATGCTTTGTGCCATTAAACTACCTACTATAATTAATGAAGGAGCTGTAATAGCGGCTACACTTGATAAAGAAGCAATAACAGGACTAAAAAATGCCGTTATAATTGTTAGACCAACAACTACAATCCCTGTTAACCCAGTTTTACCACCTGCAGCAATACCTGCTGACGATTCAATCGTCGCTGCTGTTGGGCTTGTTCCAAAGATAGAACCTGTAGTCCCGCCAATTGCATCTGCAATAAACGCTTTACCAAAACGCTTCTCTGTATTGTCTGTAATTAAACCTGCTTGTTTAATTAAACCAAGTAATGCACCTGTTGTATCGAATAAAAGTACAAGTAAAAATGAAAATACAACGCCGTATAATCCGTATTCAATTACAGCTGAAAAGGCATTGATTGGGTTTGAAACGATGATACCCTCTGGTAAATGAGGCATCGCCACAATTTTATCAGCAAACTTCAATTGCCCTGTAAAGAAGGCAATAATTCCTGTCACAATCATACTAATAAATAATGCACCGCTCACACGCAATGTCATTAATACCGCCGCTAATATTAAACCAATTAAAGTTAAAATAACAGCTGGAGAATGAAAATCACCAATTGTAACTAAATTAGACGGATGATCCACGATAATTCCAGAAAGGCGCAATCCAATAAAAGCAATAAATAGTCCAATTCCACCTGCAATTGCATGCTTTAAACTATCAGGAATTGCTAAAATTAACTTTTGCCTAAACGAAGTAAAAGATAATAAAAGAAAAATAATCCCCGTTACAAATACAGCTGAAAAGGCAACTACATATGTAATCCCTTCTGCCTTCTGTACAACAGAATAAGCAAAATATGCATTCATTCCCATAGCTGGAGCAATAACAATCGGGTAATTCGCGAAAATCGCCATACCTACTGTTCCAACAACGGTTGCAATAATTGTTGCTGTAAACGCTTGGTCAAATGGTACACCTGCATCAGATAATATTTTTGGATTGATGACAAGAATATACGCAAATGTAAAAAAAGTTGTGATGCCAGCTAAAAACTCTTGCTTCACAGAAGTATTATATTTTTGTAATTGAAACATGCTTATGTACCCTTCCTACACCTGAATTATTATCACACATTCTTTTTCTTACTAGTATGTGAGAAAATATAATACTTAATCTTAACAATCAATAAAAAGAAGAGTCAATATATTCCCTAATAGTTAGAATTTTAAGTTTAAGTCTGACAAGTACAGATGTAGTACAGTTAATTATGATTATTTTTGTAGCATAACAGATAGAAATGTTTTATAATTTGAAATAGTTAAATTTTTAGTAAACGCATTCAAATATCGTTCACTCTACAAGGGGGATTCTTCTTATGCAGCACACAAACAAATCTGGAACTTTAAATCGTGGTTTAAAAGAACGACATATTACTTTAATGTCACTGGGCTCAGCTATTGGCGTTGGGCTATTTTTAGGATCCGCTTCCGCCATTAAACTAGCAGGTCCTTCTATTTTGCTAGGCTATATGATTGCCGGTCTCGTTATTTTTTTCATTATGCGAGCGCTTGGGGAAATGGCAATTGAACAACCTGTTGCTGGTTCTTTTAGTAAATATGCATATGATTATATTGGACCACTCGCTGGTTATATTACTGGTTGGAATTACTGGTTCTTATGGGTTGTTACTTGTATGGCTGAAATTACAGCAGCTGGTATTTACATGCAGTACTGGTTCCCAGATATCCCGCGCTGGACTTGGGCATTACTTGCTCTATTATTAATGAGCGCTTTTAACTTCTTATCGGTAAAAGTATTTGGAGAACTTGAGTTTTGGTTTGCTCTCATTAAAATTGTCACAATCATCTGTATGATAGTAGTCGGAGCTGGTATTATTTTATTCGGATTCGGAAACGGTGGTATCGCTACTGGTATTTCAAATCTTTGGTCACATGGTGGCTGGTTCCCAAATGGATTTTCTGGGTTACTACTCTCCATGCAGATGGTACTATTCGCTTATTTAGGCGTTGAATTAATCGGTGTTACAGCTGGTGAGGCTCAAAATCCGAAGAAAACACTCGCAAAGGCAATCGATAACGTATTTTGGAGAATTCTACTCTTTTACGTTGGGGCATTATTCGTTATGATGGCAATTTATCCATGGAACGAACTTGGTGAGAAAGGCAGTCCATTCGTATTAACATTCCAACAAATTGGTATCGCAAAAGCAGCAGGTATTATTAACTTTGTCGTATTAACAGCAGCTCTTTCTTCTTGTAACGGTGGTTTATTTAGTACAGGCCGTATGCTATATACATTAGCTCAGCAGAAAAAAGCTCCTGAAAGATTTGGTCGTTTAAATAAAAATGGCATTCCAAGCCAAGGAATTGTAGCAACTGCTATCGTTTTACTAATTGGTGTTATATTAAACTATCTCGTACCTGCAAAGGTATTTACATGGCTTACTAGCATTTCAACTTTCGGTGCAATTTGGACTTGGGGAATTATATTAGTCGCTCAAATTAAATTCCGTAAAAGCTTGCCTACTCAAAATAAACAAAAGTTATCGTATAAAATGCCTTTATACCCATTAAGCTCATATTTCTCACTCGTTTTCCTTGTATTAGTATTAGGTATAATGGCGTATTCAGAAGATACACGAATTGCATTGATTGTCGGCCCAATTTGGCTTATCGGCTTAGCAATCGTATATTACATGAAAGGGTTTCATAAGATTGATGAAACACCTAACTCAAAAATTAGTTAAGCAAAACATCCCTTCCTTATTACTTGGAAGGGATGTTTTTATATCAATATAAATATTTCTCAACAAAATTCACGGTATTTTTACAATTTTTTAATATTTTTTATGTTTTCCGTCTTTATTTTTACAGAAAAATAAATTACATTATTAAAGCACATATATTTATTATTAGGGGGATTCTTCTATGAAGAATAAAAAATGGATTACATTTTCTTTAGCAACAGCAATTACACTAAGTATAGGGACCTCGTTCATACCGTCTACTTATGCCGAAAGCTCTGTAGACCCAGCTCCTGAAATTGCTGCAAAAGTTGTAAATCAAAACAATGGGAAGAAAGTATTATTCGATAATACACACGGTCAAACTGCTGGGACAGCTGACTGGGTTATTGACGGCGGCTTTTCTGACTTCGGAAACGGCATTGCAAAAAACGGATATCACGTAAAGGAACTTCGTAAATCAACACCTATTACGTACGAAGACTTAAAAGATTACAATGTATTTATCGTTCCAGAAGCTAATATTCCTTACAAAAAATCTGAGCAGGACGCTATGTTACAATATGTAAAAAATGGTGGTAGTATCTTCTTTATTGCTGATCATTACAATGCAGATCGTAATAAAAATCGCTGGGACTCTTCTGAAGTATTTAATGGATATAGACGCGGTGCTTGGGATAATCCAGCAAAAGGAATGTCTAATGAAGAAGCTAATTCACAAGCTATGCAAGGAGTAGAAAGCTCTGATTGGCTCTCTGACAACTTCGGTATTCGCTTCCGCTACAATGCACTTGGTGATGTTTCAGCGAAAACAATTGTATCGCCTGAACAATCTTTCGGAATTACAAAAGGTGTTTCGTCTGTAGCAATGCATGCTGGTTCTACTCTAGCAATTACAAACCCAAAACTAGCAAAAGGACTTGTTTACCTTCCAGAAAATCCATCAAAATGGAATAACGCTGTTGATAGTGGCGTTTATAATGGCGGTGGTATTGCAGAAGGCCCATATGCTGCTATCGCAAAAGTAGGACTTGGAAAAGCTGCCTTTATTGGTGACTCTTCTCCTGTTGAAGATGCTACGCCAAAATACGTTCGTGAAGATTCTGGCCAAACAAAGAAAACTTACGATGGTTATAAAGAAGAAAACGATGCGATTTTATTAGAAAACATCGTAAATTGGTTATCAAATAAAGAGACATTTACAAGTTTAGATCAAGTAAATGGTTTACAACTTGATTCACCTACAGCTCTACAAACATTTGAACAGCCAAGCTTATCAACAGAACCACAACCTGAACCTTGGAGTGCACCAAATGCAGGTTATCAATGGTTTAATACAAATACTTTTAAACCAGGTTCATACGGTTATAACGGTGCGGTAACAACAAGCGACTACGTCGTTACACACCCTAGCATTCTACCAAACAATGAAATTTTCCAAATGAAGATTCAAGTAAATAACTTACTACCTAATACAACGTATAACAACTATTCTTTAGGTATCTTCACTACTGGTGGAACACAAGTGGCTAAAGTACAAAATGCAAACGGCACTTGGCCATCTACTTTCGGATATAGTAGTGCATTTTCTTTCACAACAAACAGCTTAGGCTCTGCTGAGAAAATTGTAAATGTACAGATTGATTCAAATACAACTGGACAAGCAACGCTTCGTCTACGCCAAAATACAACAACGAAATATAATGAAACTGTAACGATTAATAAGAAATAATAAAAAAGGCAATCCATACATGGATTGCCTTCTTCTCACTTCTCTTCCTTCGAGAAAAACATTCTTGAAATAACGATACCTATACTACCGACGATTAGGAATAACACTGCCCTAATCATCATCGATACCTCTGGTAAGTCAAGTAAGAATAACTTCCCTACCGTTACGACTAAAACGACTAAACCAGCATATAATATTTCATTCATATTTCTATTTCTTCCAAACCAAACCGCAAATAATGCATATACCATCCATAATAACGATACTGATACACTAATTACGCTTCCATCTGTAGATAAAACTTCACCGATTCTCGTAATTGTAATAAATACAATTATCATAAACCAATAGAGCACTATAGAATACATATATTTGCCGAAGCTCGCTAATACTTCTTTCGCTTCTCTCATGCAATAATAGAACGTTCCTATTAAAATAAGATGAGCAACAAAGCCTGCCGAAATAAATTGATCAAACGGGCTAAAAATAGTCTGTATCATTCCAATTGCGTAAACCGTCGCACTAACATACAATTTTATCTGTTGTTTTACTTTAATAGAAGTGACCATGCCGAGGAAACCTTGTAACAATAGTACAATCGCTGCATTCACTAAACTATACTCATATAAAATTGCTAAACTAAATGCTCCCATTGCGAAACCAAATAAGAGATTTGTAAATGTAGAATGTCTATTTTTCCTATATTCACATACGAACATAGCGGCATGCACGAGTGCACTAATAATTAATCCCCATGTTGTAAAATCAGGTATTTTTGAAATAGCTAGTATAAAGAACACTGCATTCGCACTAAATATCGCCAAACGTGGTTCTAGTATAAAACTTCTCTCCGTAAACATATGCCAAAATAATAGTAAATGAATCAAACCATATACAATCGTTAACTGTATTTGCAAGTTCTCTACTAACATTGACATAACAGCAAAGAAAACGAAAAGGACAATGGCAGCAACAGCGTAAGAAATCATATATAAGTATTTATAACGATTTTTCAACGCATACCATAATAAACTAAGTGTTAATACTGTCTCATATCCAAAGAAAATATAAGGATTAGGAGTCGTACTATTTAACAAGAATGGTACGAAGAACGCACCGACCGCTACGAAAATAGTAAGATATTCCGATTGATATCTTTTCGCTAAATAAATACCTAAAATAACCCATGCAATATTACAGAGAAACGCGACACTTGCCGGAATAAATCCATATAAATAATGTGCTGCAAACGTCGTTAGAACAATCCCGGTAATACTTCCTCCAGCTAATACTAATCCTAACGCTTGCCGCTCTCTTTTAATTTGAATATCTCCTATATAATACAACCCGATAGATAATGCGATACCAAACACAATTCGTATCGCTGGTGTTAATAAACCAGCATCTACCCCTGCTTTAAATAACCAGATCACTCCAAGCAACATAATACCGACAAATACACGCGGTAACCACGTCTGACAAAACTTAATAATATTAAATGGCTCTGGTTTAAAAGCCGATATATCTACTTGTTTTACCTCAGGTTCTTGCAAAGGCTCTTTTATCTTAACTATTTCTTCTTTTGGCTTTTCCTCCATTACCGTTTCAATATATTCTTTCTTGTTCTTACTAACATGTTGCTGAGCGTTTTCTACTTCTATTTCCCTTTGCTTTACTTTTAATTCAGCAAGTGCTTCTTGAATTGTTTCAATTGCCGTTTCGAGTGCTTCTATTTTCTTATCCAAATCCTTCTTCATACGCTCCCCCCTTATTCGTAACTCTCATTGAACCTATATATTACCAATTATCTTTATCATACTCTTAGTCTATTCATTTTCAATAGTATTTTTCCAAAAAAAGAAAGGTGTCTTCCCAAAATAGGAAAACACCTTTTTACTCATTTATTCTTATTTAGAAAAATGCTAATGATAAAACCAAGACACATGCCTACAATAGCTGGAACAATCCACCCAACACCTTCTGTATAAAACGGGATGTATTTTAATGCTGACGTCCACTGATTCATCATTACATTTTTATTTAAAATGTCAATTGCACTAAATATCGCTACAACCAAAACAGTTACTGCATATACGTATGTATACTTTCCAATATACTGATGGAATAACCCTAGAATAATAAGCGTTAACGCAATTGGATAAATAAATCCAAGAATTGGTACTGATACTTTTAAAATTTGCGTTAACCCTAAATTAGCTAAAATCATACTAACAACGCTTACTATAAATGCCCACAATTTATAAGATACTTTCGGAAATGCACTCGCAAAAAATTGACTACAAGACGTAACAAGTCCAATTGAAACACATAAACACGCGATAGTAAAAATAAGGCCTAATAAAACGACTCCGCCCTGTCCAAATAATGTAATCATAACTTGTGCTAACACTTTCGCACCGTTATCAAATGTTCCTAATGAGCCACTAATTGCCCCCACATATCCAAGGATGACATAAATAATAGATAATAATAGTCCTGCCCCAATTCCAGCAATACTCATATATTTCGCTAAACCTTTATCATCTTCAATACCCTTTGCACGTAATGCATTTGCAATAACAATTCCAAAGATTAAAGCAGCTAACGCATCCATTGTTAAATATCCATCTAAAAATCCTTGAAACATAGGAGCTTGGCCATAGTTCCCTATTGGTTCTTTCATATCTCCTACTGTTGTAAACATACTCTTTATAAAAATGAGTGCAATCATACATAATAATAACGGCGTCAATACTTTTCCAAACAACCCCATTAATTTAGATGGGGATAAACTTAACCAGTAAACAATACTAAAGAAAATAACTGTGTAAAACAATAATAATCCGTTTCCTGCTTCAGGGAATAACTGACCTGGCCCCATTTCAAAAGCTAAACTTCCCGCACGTGGTATACCAAGCCCAGGTCCAATAAATACATACACGATACATGGAAAAATAATTGCAAATGAAGAATGAACCCTACCCGCTAACGTTTGAAAACTTCCTGCTTTTGCAATGGAGATAACACCTAATATAGGAAGACCTGTTGCTGATATAATAAACCCTACTAATGAAATCCAAACATGTTCTCCTGCTTCATACCCAAGGAAAGGTGGAAATATAAGATTCCCTGCTCCAAAGAACATAGAGAATAACATAAGACTAATAAGTAAAATTTCTTTTTTCTGTAACAATTTCATTTCTTTCTCCTTCTTTAATTTCATCTTTTATGAAATCAATTTCACATATAAAAAAGTACAATAACCCGCTTCCTTACAAAGAAAACATAGTCCATAGTCTATCACAAAAGAAACACCCATTCTATAGCTATTCCTCTTTTCCAATTTCTTCTGAAAAATCAACCTTTATTGACTTATAATAGTTAATAAGGTAAAATATTAAATGTACAAAATTATTAACTTTGTTTTTGTTTGTGTCAGGAGGAAAATAACATGGAATCAGCGATACAACTAGAAAGAGAACAACAAAGAAAAAAGAAACATCCTCCAGGTTTATACTTACTCTTCTTTACAGAAATGTGGGAAAGATTTAGTTACTATGGATTACGAGGATTATTAACATTATATTTAACGACAGCTTTAGTAAGCGGTGGTCTTGGGTTTAGTCCCGCATGGGCACTCTCTATTTACGGATTTTATACTGGAGCCTGTTATTTCACACCAATGATTGGTGGATACTTAACAGACCGTTTTCTAGGTAGACGAAAAGCAATCACAATTGGTGGTATAACAATGGCAATCGGTAACCTTACACTATTTGCCTTGCAAAACCAATTAGGCCTATACCTCGGATTAGCGCTTATTATTATCGGTAACGGATTCTTCAAACCGAACATCTCTACACTGGTTGGAGAATTATACGAAGAGAACGATCCAAAACGTGATAGTGCATTTACCATTTTCTATATGGGTATTAACGTCGGTTCATTTTTAGCTCCACTCGTTTGCGGATTTTTATCAGAAAATTTATTCAAAACAACAGTTGATGGCGTTGTACATTACGGATTCCGTTACGGTTTCTTAGCCGCTTCAATCGGAATGATCATTGGACAAATTTTATTTACAACACTATCAAATCGCTTCCTTGGTAATATCGGTAAAAAACCAACTCGCGATTTACAAACAGCTGCTGGACAACCATCAGTAGGAGATACACCATTAACAAAAAAAGAAAAACAACGTACCGCTGTTATCGTCATTTTAACATGCTTCGTTGTCTTCTTCTGGGCTGGCTTTGAACAAGCTGGTAGCTCATTAACATTATATACAAACAAATTTGTAGACCGCTCTGTGTTCGGATGGGAAGTTCCAACATCTTGGTTCCAATCGGTCAATCCATTATTTATTATTTTGCTTGCTCCAGTCATTTCTGCATTATGGGCAAAACTTGCAACTCGCAAGCAGGGTGATTTAAAAATCCCAACTAAAATGGGACTTGGTATGATCTTGCTCGGTATCGGTTATATCATTCTCGTTATCGCTACATTAAAAACAGGTAGTGATGAACATAACATTACAGAAAAAGCAAACTTACTGTTTATCGTCTTTACGTATCTTTTCCATACGTTAGGTGAGCTATTCTTATCACCTGTCGGACTATCAATGGTTAGTGCGCTTGCTCCGGTAAAATTAGCATCTTTACTAATGGGTGTATGGCTAGCAAGTTCAGGTATCGCCAACATTTTAGGCGGACAACTTGCAAGCTTCACAACTTCACTTGGATACGCTGAAGTATTCACAGTTATTGGCGCTGTGGCAATTGTACTAGGTTGTGTTTTATTATTAATTTCTAAGAAATTAGTGAAATGGATGGATTAAAAAAGATGAGGAATTTCTCCTCATCTTTTTTTATGCTGTTTTCCCTTGTTCTATTGCTTGTTCGTACAGCTCTTTATGTTCTTTATATTCACTTGGTACGAAACTCTTATAGAAGAATGAGAACCAGCTGTCTCCCTTTTTATACCCTTCTTCTCGAATTTCCGCTGCTTTTTTATTCGATTTAAATCCTTCAGTAAACCATTTCTTTAACAATTCATTTCTTTCATACTTAGCAGGAACTTTTAAATCATAGTTTTCAAATGCATACTTATAGCCAGCTTTTTCTACTGCCTTTTTTGTAGATTTATAGCCTTTTTCATACGCTGTTTCATATGCCTTCACGTATACTTCTTTCTCTCTATTTCCAGGATTCTTTTCAGCTAGTTCTTTCCCTGTCTTTTCCCCTAACTCAGCTTGCTCTTTTTCAATTTTTTCTGTTCTTTCTTTATTCCCTACTTTGAATCCGTCTGCAAAGTTTACCTTAAACTCTGAAGCAACTTGACTATCGTCCATCGTCTCTTGTGCTAAACCTTGTTCTTTTCCTTTTTCAAAATGCGTTTTCTTCTGCTCTTCTAAAGACCATACGGCTGCATAAGTCGCTTTAAACGCTTGTTTATATGCATCAGATTTTCCAGCTACATGCACTTCCGCATCATTTTTTCCTGCTTTAAAATCAGTTTCTCCATTCTTTTGCCCTTCAAGTTGACCTTTTTCCATATCAGCTTGGCGCTGCGCTTCCTCTTGCTTACGTGCCTCTTCAGCTTTACGCTGTGCTTCTGCATTACGTTGTTTTTCCGCCTCAGCGTTGCGTTGCGCTTCTGCAGCACGTTGTTTTTCCGCCTCGGTATTGCGCTGTGCTTCTGCTTGTCTCTCAGCTTCTACAGCACTATTATTATTCTGGCTAGGAGCTGGGCTCGTTGCGCCACTACTAGAAGCTGGTTTATTGTGATAATGATATTCCCCGTACTGTAATCCCCATTTCTCACAATTTGTACGACACGTATGTCCGCCATTAACATCTGTACGCCCTGGATGTGCATAAGCTGAAATTGGAGCTACCAATAACGCTATACTCGTTGTTAAAAGAAGTTTCTTCACCTGTTGTCTCACTCTTGTTCCTCCCAAAATATAGAATCCTAATTTTATTATACATAAATAGAATAATATTTGAATACAAACCAAAATATTCTATTATTTCTCAACATTAGTAAAAAAGAAGGTGAACTCTTTAAAGAGTTCACCTTCTTTTTTACTTCTTCGCCTTCGTTCCTACTAAATCACCAGCAACAACATAACGCTTAGAATTATCCTTTACAGATACACATGTAATAAGCGTTATCTCATCTTTCCCATGATCCTCTACAACTTCCCACTTATCAGGAGTCACTTCAGATACACCAGTAACCGCATACTCATATTCATTTTCATTGTCATACAAATAAATTTTATCGCCTTTTTTCAAAGAAGCTATATCACTAAATAAAACACCTTTTTTAGACATGTTATGTCCTGCTAATGCGTAATTTCCTTTTCCCATAACTTGATTCTCTTTTACTGTCGCTGCACCTGATAATAAGTTTTTTTCAGTAGAAGCTTTTAAAACAGGCAGTTCTACTGAAACACTTGGAATCGAAATACGACCAATTACTTGTTTCTTATCTAATGATGCATTCGCTACTTCCGCCAAGTCTGGTTGATTAATTTTGGAAGCATCTACAAATTCCGTCTCATGCTTTTCATAATCCATCTTTTGAACAGCCTGCACATTTTCAGTCTGTTTCTTTTCAGCCTGATATCCATCATAAAATGGCTTTCCAATTAATACGCCACCTACAACAAATAGCAGAATTGCTACTATACTATAAATTCTTTGCTTATTCATACACAGTTCCTTTCCCTTACAAAATCTTACTCTATATAAAATGATAAAATAATATTGCTATATGTACAAGTATTAGCTTAAAAAGAAACCTTCTTGCCAGTGCAAGAAGGTTTCTTTTTAAGCTAATTTATTTCTGTATAGTGATACGTGAAATACTGTCATTTGAATAAAGAAAATAGAAAATAGAATATATAATGGGTATCCAGGAAGATATTCATTAATAATAGGCGAAAAAGTTAAAAATCCAACTGCACAAGGTAACACAAACCATAACGATACAAATGTTGTTCGACAAGCTTTATCCGTAATCGCTTTTTCACGTTCATCTTCTAGCGGAAATAATAATGGATACATCCAAAAAGATAAATTCTTATATTTTTTCTTTTGAATTCTATAAAAAATTGTAACTATAATTGCTCCAATAAATAATAAAATGAATGGTACTCCATTAAACCATACTTCAAATGGGAATTTCTCGTTTTTAATTATATCGGCTAACTCTGTAATGACACTATAAAATTCAACAAATGTCCAGCATACTAAAGCAGTATAAAGCACGTTTATGATATAAGAAAAAACAATTCTATTCATCCTCTTCCTCCTCCTTATTTAAAACAAACACGTCTTCCATCTTTAACTGGAACACATCACAAATCGTAAGTGCTAATAACAAAGAAGGAACGTAATCCCCTTTTTCAATTGCAGCAATTGTTTGTCTCGTTACTCCAACCTTTTCTGCTAATACACTTTGCGTAAAGTTAAAACGAGCTCTTAATTCTTTTACTCTGTTTAAAATGGTCAAATTTACCACCTCTCACCATTATTGTATGCTATCCTTAACAAAATGTAAACTTAACTTAACATTATTATTATAAAAAAATCCAACTCTACGTATTGTAAAGTTGGATTACTTGTTAGTTTAAAATTTTAACTTTAACTGTTCTTCTACCCCAGTCATTAGCTTGAGCTGAATTTGGCATTAATAGATCAATGATATGCCCTTTTATTGCACTACCAGTATCTCCAGCAATTGCTGTTCCATATCCTTCTACATATACAGTAGAACCTAATGGGATAACAGATGGATCTACAGCAATTAATTTCATGTTTGGATTTGCAGTTAAATTATGTCCTAACTTAGATTTTACAGTTTCACCCGGTTTATAGCCGTTTTCAGATGGGTCAGCTGTATAAGCGGTTGCTGTTACGTAAAATTCTTTTCCACCTTGAGTTGGTTTCGTATCAGGCTTAGACTCTGTTTCTGTATTTTTTGCTACAGGTTCAGCTGGTTTACTAGCTTTTTCCTGCTTTTGCTTTTCAGCAATTTCTGCTTGTGCTTTCGCTAAAGCTTCTTGCTCTGCTTTTGCAGCCGCTTCTGCTTTTGCACGCTCTTCCGCTGCGATTCTTGCTGCTTCTTGCTCACGAGCAATCGTTTCTTGTACTGTCTTCATATTTGATTCAATTTTAGCTTTCTCTTCCGCTGCTAAATTAAGTTGACTTGCAACTTCATTATATTTAGCTTGAACTGTTTGTAAGTTATCTTGACGTTTTTTCAAGTTATCTTGCAGTTCAGCTTGCGCTTTTGCTAATTTTTGTTTGTCTACTACTAAAGATGCTTCTTTTTCGTCAATTGTTTTCTTATCTTCTTCAATTTGACGAAGATCTTGTTCTTGTAGACGTAAAATTTCTTTATCAGCTTCTAGAATAGTAGAAACTGCGTTCATACGTTGTAAGAAGTCTGCAAAGTTTTTTGACTCTACTACAACTTCTACTACTAAACTTGTATTTGAACTGTTTTGAACAGAAACCATACGTTTTCTCATAATATCTTTACGAGCAAGGACTTTATCCTCCAAAACGACAATTTCTTGCTTTTTTTGCTCAATCTGCTTATGTGTTTCATCAATTTTACGTTGAATAGCAGCTTGATCCTCTTTATTTTTTGCAATTGTATTATTTAAATTATGTAGTTCGTTTTCGATACCTTTAATTTCTTTACTAACAGCTTGCTTCTCTTGCTCTTTCTTTTGCATTTCTGCATCGTTTTGTTGCAATTGCTGTTGCATGTTGTTAAGTTTCTCGTCGTTTGACTCTGCTTTAACAGCGACTGTACTAGAAAGACCGATAATTCCTGCTAATACTAGACAGCTGATTCGCTTAAAATAGTTCATAATCCGACTCCCTTCTTATACAGTTATACATGATTTATTTTACAGTTTGTTTACAAAACGATTAAATACAGTTTATTTTTCGTGACGAAAAAAAGAGAATTATGAATAAAATGTAATAGATTCTTAAATATTTAACAATTCCTATATTTAAAAAATACAAAAGATGCTAAAATCCAAATATAGAGAAAATATAACTTTCGAAGGCGGTTGAAATAAATACATGTTTACTCAAAAAAAATCACTCCAACATACAATTGCTCAATTAGAAGAGCGTATACAAGAATTAGAATTAGAATTAAAACAAAAAGATATTGAAAAGCAAGAGACTATTTCTACTATCCACGATCGTGTACAAAGCGTTGTCCAAGAGCATCAACTTGTAAATAACCAACACAATACACTTCAAAGCTTAGTTCAACAATTAAGTTCATGTTTCGAAAATGTTTCAACACGTACGACACATTCCAATGAGTTAAATAATGAAATGTTACAAAAGGAACAAAGCTTAATTCAGTCTATTGCAGAAATTATTGACTGCTCTAATGAAGGAAAAGAATCCGTTCACCGCTTACTTATTGTAATTAATAAATTAGGTGAACAATCTCAACGCACGTCTAATAGTATGAATCATCTAAGCGAACGCTCAAAGGAAATCGAGCAAATTGTAGAAGTCATTCAAAACATTGCAGCACAAACAAATTTACTTGCTTTAAATGCGAGTATTGAAGCCGCGCGTGCTGGAGAGCATGGTAAGGGATTCGCTGTCGTTGCCAATGAAGTAAGAAAACTAGCGGAAAGTACAGCAGAAAGTACAAAAAACATCGGCAACTTAACGAAAAAAATTCAAGAAGAAATTGAAAAAGCATATGATAACACAAAAGATAATTTACATTTAGTTGATGAAGGTGTAGAAATGAGCGCCGATACAAATGCTAGAATTGAAAATATTTTAGTTATGATTCAAACGTTACAAAATGGTGCTACAAATGTTATTAAGGCTATCGAAAACCAAAAGTCTTGTAATGATGACATATTACGAGAATTCGCTAACACGCAACAAATGTTCCAAAAATTAAATACTACTATTATGAATCATATTCATGATGCTGAAAAAGTCGATGTTCAATTGTCTAAAAGTCTTCAAGAAACAGTAACTTCTTAATTAAAAATAAAAATCCCTTATACTGCTATAAGGGATTTTTATTTTATTTCGAATATTTATTTCTTTTCAATATTCATCCATATCTTTGTTATAATGGAAAAGTTGTTTCTTTCAACTAATAAACAAGGAGGTTATTATGGAACAATTTTACTACGTTTTAAAATATTTAATTCTCGGTCTGTTCCAAGGACTAACAGAACCAATTCCGATTTCTTCAAGTGGTCATCTCGTTTTAGCACAACATTTGCTAGGACTAAAAATAGAAGGGTTTAGCTTCGAACTACTTGTTAATTCAGCTTCATTATTAGCTGTATTACTTATTTATAGAAATGATTTAATTCGTCTAACGAAGAATGGTCTCTCTTATATATTTACAAGAGCAGAAGACGCAAAATCAGATTTCTTCTTTATTATTTATCTTGTTATTGCAACCATTCCAGCAGGTGTTATTGGTGTTTTATTTAAAGATTACATCGATCAGTACTTAAAAGGTGTGAAGATGGTTGGGATTTCCCTTCTTATTACTGCTGTCGGCCTTTGGATTATTAGAAATTTACGCGGTCGTAAAAATGATGGCGACCTTTCTATGAAAGATGCAATCATCGTCGGATTAGCACAAGCTTGCGCACTGATTCCCGGAATAAGCCGATCTGGTGCCACAATCGTAGCAGCAATGTTACTTGGTATGAAGCAAGAAACAGCACTTCGCTTCTCATTCTTACTATACATTCCTGTTAGCTTAGGTGGCTTATTGTTAAGCATTACAGACATTGCAAATGATCCAAATCTAGACACATTATTCGTACCATATGTCGTTGCATTCATCGCAACATTTATCATGACGTATATTTCACTAAAATGGTTTATGAACATTATGGCAAAAGGAAATTTAAAATATTTCTCTTTCTATTGTATTATCGTAGGTGTACTTACTCTTATTTTCTTATAAAGTAAAACTTACAAATTGAAAGCGAGTCATCTAGTGTAATAGAATGACTCGCTTTTTTATACCTCTATTAAGTTAAAATCTATTATTTACTTAGAATTTTCTGAATAGTATAATATTGTTTAAGTTTACTATTACAGTAATTCTATCTTTCCTACTATTATCGTAAAAGAGGTGTTTATATGTTTATAGTTACTAAACTCATTCACATTAAGTACGAATATGAAAATGAGCTACTTTATGGGCTTAAACAATATTATCCTTCCCCTGGAACGAACGGTTGTATTAACATAGAGTTTTCACATGTTCATCGTACAAATGATAAGGCAGAATATATGATTCGTCTGTTATGGAAAACACAACAAGATTACCATACATGGCTTTCTCAAAGAGAAGGCCATGTAACTTTGAAGCACAAAATACAAGGCTATATACTTTCTTCCAAATCAAATGCTACCTATGTGCATTAACCCTTCTCTTTTTATTCCTTACGAGGGGCAAAATGATAAAGTGAAACTTTAATCAGCCCTCATCAATCGGGCTGTTCACAAATAACAAGATAAGGACCCTCTTACTTTTCATACTGTAAGAGGGCTTCTCTTATGCATACACTTTCTTCTCTTGACAATACAAACGAATAACATGTTTATTTTGTTGAAATACATCATGCGTCAGACGAATAATAATAAAGTTTCTTTTTGTTTGATCATCATGAACAAAAATCTGTTCTCCCTCCTGAAAACGCCATGCACTTTCAAAAGTCGTAATATGATCCCCACTTACAGAAAAAAGTTCATATCGCATCTCTTGTACCCTCTCTCAACTTACATAATCATAATATCCTTATATTAAATTTATTATAACTTAATTCCTATAAAATTAGTAATTATTTCTATTTCGAAAGATTTTAACTTTGTATTTAAATATTTTTAGCGCTATAATGATAAACGAATTTTCATTGAAAGGAGTTTTACTTTGACTGCATATTTATTTCCAGTAAAAACAGCATTTATTTTATTCCCCTTTTTAGCAATGTTTCTTTTAATCCCTTTTTTAATATTTAATTATCGAAAATACGGTTATTTAAATAAATGGCGCTCATTTATTTTATACTCATTATTACTTTACTTATTAAATGCCTATTTTCTTGTTATTTTGCCGTTACCACAAACGTTTGATACTTGTAGCCTACAACCAGCTAATACACAACACATGCAACTCTCACCATTTTATTTCATACAAGAGATTAGTAGTCATACATCGGCAGTTTTAACGAAACCAGCTACTTATTTCTACTTATTAAAAGAGTCTGCGTTTTTACAAGTTGCATTTAATGTTCTATTAACTGTTCCATTCGGTATTTACTTACGTTATTATTTCCGACGTAGTTTCTTACAAACAATTTGCATTTCCTTTTTCCTTTCACTATTTTTCGAGCTAACACAAGTGACTGGATTATACGGTATATACAATTGTGCATACCGATTATTTGATATCGATGATTTGTTTTTAAATACATTAGGTGGCGTAATTGGTTTTATCATTGCACCAATATTTACGTACTTCCTTCCGAAGACAAACGAGTTAGATAGTCATATTGATTTGGAAACGAAACCAGTCGGATTCATTCGTCGCCTTATCGCGATGCAAATTGATTGGATTTTCTTATCTATCGTCGTACCTGTCGTTAAAAACAAAGGAAATTCTTTCTTCGTTTCTAATATGCAATCTTACACGAATATGTATGAACTCATTTTCATTACGTGTTCAATCCTTATTTATTTTATTCTTATTCCATACTTTACAAATGGAAAAACAATTGGGAAAGCATTGCTTCGCATTCATCTGAAAGGAAAATCAGATCGTATTACATTAAAAGAACTATTTATTCGCTACGGTATATTTTATTTTGCGTTAGGCGGAATCAATTATATTCTTTCTAGTAGCTCTATGTTAAATCATACAGAACCTTTAGTATTACTCGTTACATTGTTATTCCTATTTATCATTAACGGCCTATTCATTATTCATGTTTTACTGCATGTATTTAGCCGTGATAAACTACTATTTTATGAACATATTAGTCATACAAGAAATGCAATTACACTAAAAAAAGCTGACAAATAATTATTTGTCAGCTTTTTTATATACATAATGTGAAAATTTAATCAGTGGGGGTCTTACTGCCCGGCAAATAGCGGGATAAATAACTTTTCTGCATAAGGATTAAAAAACATTCCAAGTTCATCTAGAGACTTCCTCGCCTGTAAAAACGAATGAAACTCTGGATATATATCTTGTAATTGCTCATACGATAATGTATGCATTTTCCCCCAATGCGGACGCCCTTCATACTTCAGAAAAATTTTTTCCACTTCGCCAAAGTAAGCAGCATATTTCATACCTTTATACATATGAACAGCGATATACGCTGAATCTCTTCTATAGGCTGGACTAAGCCATATATCATCACCTTTCACATAGCGGCATTCGATCGGGAAGTGCACCTTATACTTTTTCTTTTCAATAAGATTTGAGATTTCTTCTACAACCGTCCTCATATACTTTGAAGGAATGCTATACTCCATTTCATAAAATGGTACCGTACGTGATGTAGCAAATACTTCATAGCTCGGGCCAATTATTTTTGTGTTTGGTACAGCTTTAGCTGATAATCGACTCACTCCTTTACTTATAGAAGGAAACCATTTACACCCTTTAGATAGTAAAGAGAACATCCTATTTTCAAGTAACTCCACCTTTAATTTATGCCATTTCAAATCACTGCCTGTATTCGTTGTTTCGTTCGTAAGTTTTACTTGTACTTCATCAGAATAAGGAAAAACGAAAAATTCAAAATGACGATGCTTCTTATATTCTTCTAGTTTGTTCATTACAGTGGATAATGACTGTTTTTCACTTTCATAAACGAGTGAATACGCTGGAATAACCTTTAATTTTATCTTTACAATGATACCTAACATTCCAAGTGACAACTGAAACGCTCTCCAATATTCTACGTTCTCAGTTTCCGAACAAACTATACTCTCACCATTAGATAAAACTGCCGTAATCTCTATAACTTGTGTTGATAAACTCCCAAAGGTAATACCCGTTCCATGAGTCCCCGTACTAATCGCTCCTGCAATAGATTGTGAATCAATATCCCCTAAATTTTCTTGCGCATAGCCTTTTTCCTCAAGTAACTTCCCTAAATCATATAACTTTGTTCCTGCCCATACTTCAGCAACCATCTTCTCTGCATCAATATTCACAATACCCTTCAATTCATCTAAAGAAACTAAAACTTCTTCCGTTTGCACAAGGGGGGTAAACGAGTGTCCTGAACCGACAACACGAATTTTCTTTCCCTTTTTTCGCGCAAGCCCCACAACTTCTACTACATCTTGTATACTTTCTGGATACATCGTATAATGCGGCGTTCCTTCTACATTCCCTGTCCAATTTCTCCACTTTTTCCCCTTTATAGAAAGCATTGGCCATCCCCCCGATATGTTGAATACTCCCCAACAATCTCTCCTTTTTTAACACGATACAAAAAAGGAAAGCGCTCACATAATTCACCAGCCTTACTATGACGAAACAAAATGGACTCTCCTATATCCACTCGTTCCTCGCCGTTATAAAAAATTGGCGTTTGTACCTCGCCAGCACCTTCTAAAGCTAATAGTTTTGCACCCTTCGGTCTCCAAACTTCAGGCTCTTTATCTTTTCCAACTGCTCCTGAAGCAATATATCCACCACCTAGGCAAGTGTAAATAAACTGGACTGGTTTACGCACAACTGGTAATGCAAATCCGACCGCTGGATAAAATTTCACCTCTTTATAATAATCAAACAGCTTCGGAGAATAAAAAGCAGAACCTACTGTAATCTCTGAAACTGAATTATCTTTCTCGGTTGTTTTTATACTTCCTGTTCCGCCTCCATTTACAAACCTTAGCTCAATACCAATATTTTGTATTGCTTTTACAATATGTTCTCTTCTTTCTTTCACTTCTAGCACTGATTTCTGCTTTAAATACGAAATTACTTTACTTTTCAACCATTGATTCGGTATATGATCTCCCACCCCAGCAATTTGAGCTTCATAACCCATTACACCATCTAACATTAAATATAATGACCTTCTCACCTTTTCTACTACTTTCAACGCATCCTGCACATTTTTTACTGGGGATCTTTGTACACCAAAATGAAATTGAAAGAAACGACTACTCATATCAATATCCAAACAAACACGAAAACATCCTTTAGATTTCTCAGCAATGTTTTCTAAATACACAATATGCTCTTCACAATCCACCATACAAGTTATAATGAAACCTTTCTTTGTTAGCAAACTAATTTCATACAGAGCTCTTTCATCGTAAGCAGGATATCCAAGCAATAAATCATTAAATCCTTGTTCTATTAAAAATAAAATCTCTCTAGGTGAAAAGCACATAACACCTTGAAATCGATCATTTGCAGCTAAAATCTTTTGCATAATTGGAACAGAGCGTAACGATTTACTCGCTATACGAATCTTCTTATTTCCACTTAACTCTATAATCGATTGAATATTTCTATCTAAAGCCATTTCATCCAAAAATGCACACGGTAATGGAACTTCTTTAAAAATTCCTCGATCCACATTTTTCTCTCCTCTTCTCAATATGTCTTATACATATTGGAAAGAAAGTGTGATTTTCCTGTTTGCAAATAAAAAAAGTTTCTTCTTTACGAAGAAACTTTTTGAAACTACTTCATAGAAATAGTCGCCTCTACTGGATAATGATCAGAGTAATCATTATACGTATATTTTTGGAACCATGATGTAACAGTCCATTGTGGAGATTTCGGCTGTAACACCTTATTCTCTATATATGATGGGTTCGCATGGTCTTTACTTGCAATAATATAATCTAAATACTCAGCAGGACTATCAGGGAAATTATATTTTGCAATACTGTTTGTCGTTGCGTCCCAAGTCGCTGTATGTCCAGTATAAGATGGTACAGAAGCGTTCAATGTTTTAAACATAGATGCATACTCTGAATCATTCTTGTTCTCTGCATTAATTTTATTTACGTTCATATCACCACCAATTAACACATACTCATTATTTGGTATATTTTTATTTTTAATAAAGTCTTGAATTTCTTTTAATTGGTTCGTACGTACAGATGCAGGTGAAGTTTTTCCGCACATACTATCTTCCGCTTGCAAATGCGTACCAATCACGTGAACGAAGCGATCATTTTTCTTAATTTTCGTGTATACAAATCCTTTATTAGATAAATTATCTGGCCCGCATCCTTTTGCAAATACATATTGAATCTTTTCAGCGATTGGCCATTTGCTCACAATCGCAACGCCACCATCTTCAGGAGTTGAAGATGAATAGTTTCCCAACGTTTTATCCCATTCACTTCCACTACTACGACCTAATACTGCTGTTTGATTTGGATATTCTTTCTTCAAATTCCCTAATAAACGATCTGAAGCGCTATTATCAAACACTTCATTTAATATAACTACATCTTGATTCTTTATATAATCTGCCGCCCCGATTAAATCAGCACGCTCAGTTTGTCCCCAGTTCGGATATAAGTTTGTTGATAGCATATATACATTATGCGTCATCACTTTTAATGTATCATTTTGATTTGTAGATACTTCTGCTTGAGCTGACGTTCCGCTATATAAAGCTCCTAAACCAACACCTAAGCTAAGTACACCTTTTAGCAATTTACCTTTCACGTTTCATACCTCCATGTATTGTATAGTGATAAAAAGGCCAAATACTCTATTCTGAGATTTGACCTTTTTTAAATACTTAACGATTTCCGTACGTATCAAACCAAAGCTGAATGTATCCAGCAGTAACACGTTGTGCATCCATTAAACGCTTACCTGTCATTGGTGTAACTTCAGCGCGCCATTTATCTGCATATTCTTGTGATACAGCAGCTCTCACGAACCAATCTTTCGTATTATCATTTACAATGCCAGCGTAATCTTGTTTCGCAACTACTGCTGCTCCATGAATCCAATCTTCTGGATTCGTACCTTTCCAGTTCCAATATCCATTTCCATCCGTTACTTTATAATTATCTTTTATCGTATCTACAAAGTTTTCATATTTAGAATGGAACCCTTGTGGATACGATAGATTCGTAAAGTTTGCCGCATGCATTGGTTGGTTTACATCCCCTAAATAATGAAGAGATAATCCTAAATAGAAGAACGCTTGTTTCATATCTTTATTTTTATAAGACTCACCAGCTAATTTAAAATATTTAGCTCCTGTTTCCTTTGCTTGCTTTGCATACGGAATATAAGTTTTCCCATTGTCAGGGTCATAGAAATGTGAAGCAAATGTGCTATTATCATAATAAGGATTTTCATAGTCAGCAGCATAAATACCGTTCTCTAACTCCGTACGCCATTCATTTAATAGTGCAACTCGATCTTGTTTTACAAGTGTTGTATTACGAGACATAATATCAATTGCACGGTTTACAATCCATAAATGAGAATTCACGCCTTCTTTATGTTTATCTTCAGCAGACCAGCGCGGAATAACTCCAAATCTCTGTGCCCCATCATTTTCATGAGCAAATGCAACACTTTGTAATGGAGCAACTAATGTAATAGCTGCTGCTAAAGCAAGTACTTTCTTTTTCATATAAAATCCTCCATTTTATAATTGAATTATTGTAAACATTTTGTTAGGATCCTATGATGTCGTCCGGTTAACCTATGACTAGAATATCCCACCTTTCACGAAATTTCTATCACTAAATTAAAATATGCAAATGTTCATATCATTATAACTTTATACACAGTGAATATAATGAATGAATACACTTTCATTTTAATAAACTATTATTAAGGCTTGTCTAAACTAATGTAAAAAAAAAGTAAAGCATCTGAATGCTTTACTCTTTTTTTCTATTCGATAATATACTTGGCAATTGTACATTAACTGCTAACTTATGAATAAATCCAAACACTAGTCCAATCCCAATAAATATGTATAAGATTGTAAATATCTTTCCGAAATCAGTTTGCGGACTAAAATTCCCATCACCGACAGTCGTCAACGTGACCACACTAAAATATAAAGCGTCAATAGGACGTAATCCTTCAACTGTACTATAAAAAATCGTACCCGATATTAAAGTCAAAATTGTTAATACAAATAATACTTGAAATTCTTTATCTTTCCACGCTCGTAAACAGGCTCTTAACATTCGCTTTAAAGTTAACAAAAATGAAAGCATTAGATTCTCCCTTCCAAACAAAAATACATTGAGTCAAAGGAAAGTCTATCACCTTTCAGTATAGAAAAAAAGTAGCCCTCTTCTATTTCTAGAAAAGGGCTACTTTATTCGATTCTATCTTATTTAGGTGAAACAAGAATTTTCACTTGTGTTTTATCTTTTACAAGTGCTTCAAATCCTTCTTCAACAACTTGATCGACTGTAATTTTTTTCGTAATTAATTTCTCTGCTTGAATTTGACCAGAGCTAATTAATTTAATAACGGCTGGGAAGATGTGACGGTATCCTAAAATACCAATAACTTCTTTTTCTTTTAATACTAAATTATTTGGAGTAATTGTTGCGTCTTTTTCCCATACACTAACAATTACAGTTTGTCCTTCGAAGCTTGTACTTTCAATCGCTTGACGTAGTACAACTTCAACACCTGTTACTTCAAAGCTAACATTTACCCCTAAACCATTTGTTAAGTTACGAATTTCAGCTAACACATCTTGAGTTGCTGGATTTAATACATAATCCGCACCTGCTAATTTCGCTAACTCTTGACGTTCTTTAGAAAGTTCAACTGCAATAACAGGAGTTGCTCCTGCTGCTTTAGCTGCTTGGATAACAAGAAGTCCAATTGGACCGCAACCAAATACCGCTACAGCTTCCCCTTCTTTTAATTTACTTTGACGTACTGCATGAACTGCTACTGCTGCTGGTTCTACAAGCGCACCTTGTTCATACGTCATTTCATCTGGAATGTGATGAACCATATCTTCTGGTACTACTGTATATTCAGAGAAACCGCCGCCTTCTCCGCCAAGACCGTGGAAAACAAGTTGTTCACAAACATTGTAATGTCCATGTTTACAAGCTTCACATTTACCACAAGAATAAATTGGCTCTACAACAACGCGGTCTCCCACTTTATGAGATGTAACTCCTTCACCAATCTCTATTACCTCACCACTAAACTCATGACCTAAAATAACAGGTGCTTTCACATGTGTTAATGGATGTTCTTCTGTTGGAATAAAAATAGGCCCTGCTAAATATTCATGCAAGTCTGTCCCACAAATACCACACCATTTAACTTTGATTTTCACTGTTCCTGGTTTTACTGTTGGTTCTGGTACTTCTTCTACTCGTACATCACGTTGATTATGCCAAAGTAGTGCTTTCATTTTATACATCCCTCTCTATGTATATACTTAACCTGGTGAAGTTTACAATTCTATTATAATACTTCTATCCATATATTTCAAAAAAACAATCACATCCCCACTAATTTTTTACAAATAACGTTCAATATTTTGTCACTTTGTACTTTTTTCCACATCTGTTAATTCAATTTCATTGCAGGTGAAATTAGCATTGTGCCATAATAGCATAGGAGAGGTGAATATCGCTTGAAATATTTTATTTACTTTATCGTTATCGTGGCATTTTTAGATACATTTTCACAATTACCTATTATGAGTACTTTCGCTCAAAGCCTTGGAGGAACTCCTCTTATTATCGGGCTAGTTGTCGGTATGTACTCATTCGCTAATATGATCGGTAATATTATTGCTGGAGCCGCTGTCGATAAATTTGGTGCAAAAAAAATCCTTTATATAAGCATGGGAATTACGAGTTTCATAGTCTTGTTATACACCGTTGTTCAAAGTGGTGAACAACTATTAGTTGTGCGCTTTATGCATGGATTTAGTGATGGCTTTTTAATTCCTGCTGCCTTTACATTTTTATCAAAACAAACAAATGCAAAAAGACAAGGAAAAGCAATGGCTCTATCTGGTGCTGCTGTTGGAACAGCCGCAATCGTAGGACCTGCTTTCAGCGGTATTATGAAAGCAACAGCTGGCGTAGAGTGGGTCTTCATTACTATTTCTATTTTAATGGCTCTTGGTACGATCGTATCTCTATTCTTCTTACCAAATAACGTATCAAGAAAAGATACATCAAGAACGCAAATGATGAACAAAGAAGATATGGTTGAACTTTTAAAATCAGAACCGTTATTACAAGCATATATTGGTGCTTTCACATTAATGTTTTCACAAGGAATTGTCACTTATATGTTACCAGTAAAAGTTGAGGCATTAGCGCTTAAAGCATCTACAACAGGCATGATGTTAAGTGTATTTGGTATAACTGCTATCCTCTTCTTCTTGCTTCCAACAAATCGTATTTATGATCGATTTAATCGTTCGAAACTAATGCTAATCGGAATTGCAGTTATGGCATTCGCATTATCTTTACTCGGATTATTTGCTACAAAAGGTATGCTCTTTATCGTAATGATGATTTATGGAATTGGATTCGCAATCCTCTTTCCGTCTATTAACGCTTTACTCGTTGAAAATACTACAGACGATAATCGCGGAAAGGCATTCGGATTATTTTATGCCTTCTTCTCATTAGGAGTTGTTGCTGGCTCCTTTACAGTCGGCGCAATCGGAGCATCACCTAGCGTCAGCTTCATTATCGGGACAGCATTTTTATTAACATTTGCTGGGATGATTTATGTAAGAAGCAAAGTAAAAAAGACAATGATGGGATAATCCATCGTTGTCTTTTTTTAAATGCATATTTATATAATCCATAATACAATGGAAGCGTTGGAATAATGCCAATTAATTTAAATATAAAAGGTAATGGCTCATCTCGCTCTTCATATAAACGAAAAACAAAAACTGCAGTTAAAGTCCAACTGACGCTAAACAAGAAGATACATTTCCAAACAATCGAGGTTAATATTTGTATATCAAATACAAAACCAAAGAGCCCTATCGAATAGAACTCTTTTTGCCCAATATATTACTTTTGTGTATAACCAAATAACAATGTAAATAAATTGAGCCGTAAAGGCAATAATACATCTCTTCTTTTAAACAGAAAGTTTATAAATACTGACGATACTTCGACAATTTCCTCGGAAATATTTCCTTTCCCCACATAATTTGATACAGTACACATGAATAAACACTTGTATTACATAAAGTGAAACTTTAATCAGTGGGGGTTTTGTTCCTCCCCACTGATTATTAGTTGAACCAATCGGGCTTTTACGGGCAGTTGATCTCCCAACTAACTTCTTTACTTCCACTGAATTTTGCGGTGGGGATCTTACTGACCGTTAATGCGGGATAAACTAAAATAATAACTTACTGTACAAATTAAAAAGCACACTCTTCATATGAAGAATGTGCTTTTATGTTATTAACGTTTAATCCAAACAGCGCCTGCCGATTTATCTTCTGCCTGTCCAACAACTTGGAATTTAAGTCCAAGGTTTGGAACTTTTCTTCCTGCGTCTGCAATTTGCTTGTTACTATATACTTTTGAATCATCAAAAGTTGTAACACCTTGTAATCCAGAATAGTTAAACTGACCACGTGTTAATGAATTTACACTCCATGCTGGTGTTTTATCAAATGAAAATGCTGCATCTGCAATTTGCATGCCTGTATTACCGTATGCTGGTTTTCCGTTTAAATTACCAACTAGCGCTTCTGGATGAGAATCTACAACACCAAGGAATCCTTCACCTGGATGCACCCCAACCCAGTTATCTTTGAAACTATCATCTGCATACCAAACGACAAGACCTGTATTATACACTGGACCTTTTCCTGCTTTTAAACCATTATCTGATCCCGCATAATTTCTCCACTCTAAGTAGTAATAATGTGCTTTCTTCTCTGTCCCATCAGAAACAACAAAACCATTTAATTTCATTTTAGACTGTCCTTCTGCATCATCAGAAAATACAACTTGTCCATCAACAGTTACATTTACATTGTCCATCGCAAAACCTTTATATGTTACAGCCGGATCTGTAATATAGTCGAATTGTAGTTTCACTTTTTTGCCTTTAAATTGACTTAAATCATATGATTTATCAATCCATTTCCCATCTGTTGTATCTTTATCTCCTTGGACTACTTTTTCCCCAAGTCTATCAATTAATGTTTTCGTTCCATCTTCTGTTACTACATGTACTTCGACGAAATCGCACTCTGCTTCTAACTCATAATTTGCTTTATAATCGAATTTTGCATTTGTTCCCTTTGTTAAATCAAAGAATGGTGTCTCTAACGTTGTATGCATATCATCGCCTCTTGTACTATAATATGCATGCTTTCCAAACTCCGGTTTAATCGTTTCAACACTTTTACCTGGTAAGTTAACACGTACAACGCCTGGACGATTTGATTTCGTAACACTTTGATCAATATAGGTAGGAACTCCCACACCACTCTTAATTTTATCGTAATCTACTTCTAATATTTTTGCCCAGTTGCCACCCATATTCTTTTGTAAGAAGTCTTTATTTTGTGGTGAAAAACTAGTCGGCTCTGTTCCTGCGATTTTTCCTGTCCAACTACCTCCACTCATTAATGACCAAGCTTCGACTGGTGAACCATTTCCAGTATATTTCGTGTCATATTCATCTGGTAATCCAAGATCATGTCCAAATTCATGTGCAAACACACCTACAGCTCCATCTTCTGGTTCAATTGTGTAATCATGTGCTGCTACTTTACCACCAAAGTAATCTACCTTTGATTTCGTACCTTCAATCGCTACTGGATCTACTGCTAATTTTGAACGATGTGACCAGATCGCATCATCACCTAATTTACCGCCACCAGCTTCTTGACCAACACCAGCATGGATTACCATTAAATGATCAATTACACCGTCAGGTTCATTTTGATTCCCGTCCCCGTTTGTATCATATCTATCAAATTGATCAAACTGAGATAAATCTAGTCCTTTCTCAGCAGCTGCATGCAAAGCTTCTTTCACTAAATCACGTGCACCCTTTGGACCTTTATTATCGTGACCACTGCTACCATCAGCTCCATAATCAGATGCTTTTCCTGGAACAGTTAGCCACTCCGTTACATATCCATCTGTCGTATAACTACCACCAGACTGCTCTTCATAGTATTGTTTAAACGTTTTTACTTTTGAACCATCAAATAAAGTATACGGCTCATTACCGAACAACATCTTTTGATAATGTTCTCTACTAAAGTCTTTCGAATACATATAACCTGGTGTTTGATCAATATTATTATGTTTATAATCACTAAATTCAACGAGTAACACTAATACTTTATCCGATCGAACAGATCCCTTATATGGAGCTTGCTTTGCTTTTGAAGTTGGAACTTGCCCATTCAATTGCTTTTTATTTGGTTCTGGCTTTTGCTCAAGGCTAACATTTTTTTCAGCCTTTTTTACATTTTCCTTTTCTTCCATCTTTTTCTCTTTTACTTTTTTTGTGAAATCAGATGTTTCTTGTGAGTGAGCATCTGGAAGAATTTCTTTATTCGCCTGATCTCCTTGTTTCTTTTCAATATATTGCTCAACAGCTTTTTTCGTCTCTTCTTTAGAAGATGCTGGATTAATTGTTCCTCTTTCTTTCAGAGCTTCCGCTAAACGATCTTCTTGAATTAAATTGTAATCAATTGGTGTTGTAGATACACTATCTTTCTCTTTTGCTACCGTTTCTGCATATGCTAACGGAGCACTCATTACAGATGTACATCCGATAATTGCCGCAATTGCTAATGATGACAACACTTTAAATGGTGCTTTTCTTCTCATTCCATTTCTCCCCTTTATAAAACTTAAAATTCAGATAAATCGGTGCATTTTTGTCCAAATCTCTGTTTACTACCCTCCCTATATAAAAAGACATAATTCTATAAACATTAAGCTTTTTGTTATAGAATCATGCCCTCCAGTTTTCTGGTCAGACCCTCTATCTTTTTATCCCTTGGTTCAATTAATAATCAGTGGGGGGATGAACAAAGCCCCCACTGATTAAAGTTTCACTTTATGTCGAAATATTAAAAATAAAGAGTTATGTGATATATATTAAATATCTTATATAACAAATTTAAAAGACAATATGCAAAATTGCATGAAAATTCTTTTAAATAAAAAAGAATCCTAGTCAATTAAACTAGGATTCTTGCTTTTCTATTATTTCTCTTGTGTTTTTTCCCAATCAGCTAAGAATTTCTCAATTCCTTGATCTGTTAATGGGTGCTTCACTAATGAAGCAATTACGTTTGCTGGGATTGTTGCAATATGTGCACCGTTTAATGCTGCGTCAGTTACGTGAACGCTGTGACGTACAGATGCTGCGATGATTTCTGTTTCGATACCATGAATTGCAAAGATTTCTGCGATTTGACGAATTAAATCCATACCGTTATGACCGATATCATCTAAACGACCTAAGAATGGTGAAACGTACGTTGCACCAGCACGAGCAGCAAGTAATGCTTGAACTGCTGAGAATACTAATGTAACGTTTGTACGAATTCCTAAATCAGAGAACGCTTTTACTGCTTTTAAACCTTCTGTTGTCATTGGAACTTTTACAACAACGTTTGGAGCAATCTTCGCTAATTCTTTTCCTTCTTCAATCATTTTATCAGCTTCTAAGCTAATTACTTCTGCACTTACAGGTCCTTCTACAACGTTGCAAATTTCACGAATGCGCTCGTGGAAATCTACGCCTTCTTTTGCTACAAGTGATGGATTTGTCGTTACTCCAGCTAATACGCCTAATTCATTTGCCTCTTTAATTTCGTTAATGTTTGCTGTATCAATAAAGAATTTCATTTGTTGTTCTTCCTTCCTAATTTTCATTTTATATTTATTTATTTTTCTTAATAAGCTCTAATTCAATCGGAATAGATTTGTCCACTTTTTTACCTTGTGTTATCTCTTTTGCTGTTTGCATCGCCTTCTCTCCGATTAATTCTGGTTTTTGAGCGACTGTTGCAGCCATACGCCCATCGTTAACCGCTTTCACAGCATCTTCTGTTGCATCAAATCCAACAACTACTACATCTGTTTTTCCAGCAGACTTCAATGCTTCAAGTGCACCTAATGCCATCTCGTCGTTATGAGCAAACACGGCTTTAATATCGCTATTTGCTTGCAAAATGTTTTCCATAACAGATAATCCTTTCGCTCTATCAAAATCAGCCGCTTGTTTGGCAACTACTTTTAAAGACTTATCGGCTACGTTATGGAATCCTTTCCCACGTTCACGAGCAGCAGACGATCCAGGGATTCCTTCTAACTCAGCAACGTTTGCTCCTTCGCCGACTAATTCACGAATGTAATCACTAGCCATTTGACCACCTTCGATATTATTAGATGCAATGTGAGAAACAACCTTACCTGAATTCGCAACGCGGTCTACTGTAATAACAGGAACATTTGCTGCGTTTGCTGCACTTACTGCTGAAGCAACAGCATCTGAATCGGTCGGATTAATAACAACTACATCGACACCCTTTTGAATTAAATCTTCAACATCGTTCGTTTGCTTTGCTGCATCATTTTGCGCATCAACAGCAATCAATTCGATGCCACTATCTTTCGCTTTCTTTTCTGCCCCCTTTTTCAAAGTTACAAAGAAGGGATTATTTAAAGTTGAAACAGAGAATCCAACTTTAATAGTTTTATTTCGACCTTTATCGCTAGAATCCTTTGCCCATTCTGGCGGTTCCATTGAACAACCAGCAGTAATGACCATAATACATGCAACGAGTATAAGTAACCATTTCTTCATGAACTGTCCCTCCATTACGCTTCTTTTCTACGATCAATTAATACAGCTAATAAGATTACAAGTCCTTTTACAACTTGTTGGAAGAAAGAAGATACACCTAATAAATTTAAACCGTTATTTAGTACACCGATAATAAGTACACCGATGAATGTACCAACAATCCATCCTCTTCCCCCAGAAAGACTTGTTCCACCTAATACAACTGCTGCAATTGCATCTAATTCATAAGAAGTACCTGCAGTCGGCTGTGCAGAATCTAATCGTGATGTTAAGACAATACCTGCAAGCGCTGCCAAAATTCCGGAAAGACCGTAAATCATTACTTTAATTCTCGTAACATTAATACCTGATAGTGCTGCTGCTTCTTCATTTCCACCAATTGCAAATGTACGGCGACCAAATGTCGTTTTCTTCAAAATGAAGTACAGTACTGCGAAAGCGATCATCATTGTAACAGCTGGTACCGGAATACCAAGAAAATAACCGCGGCCAAACATTTGGAACATTAAATGATCACCAAGACCAGTGATCGGACGTCCGTCCATATAAACAAGCGTCAACCCACGAAAAATAGTCATTGTTGCTAAAGTTGCAATAAATGGAGCTACTTTTCCTTTCGCAATGATGATACCGTTTACAATTCCCATTACAAGACCTGCTAATAGTCCAACTGCCATTGCAAGGAACGGATCCATGCCACTTGCCATCATTCCAGCAACAAGTGCACTTGATAATGCTAAAATAGAACCTACCGATAAGTCAATACCCCCTGTTAAAATTACGAAGGTCATTCCAAATGCAATAAGCGCATTAATCGATACTTGACGCAGTATATTAAATAAATTTGGAATTTCAATGAACGCTGGATTTAAAGCTGTAATTACGACGATAATTAATACTAAACCGATTAAAGAACCGAGTTGTTGTAATACATTCCCCTTCTTAGCCATCCTTACTCTCCCCCTGTAGCTAGTGCCATAATAGACTCTTGTGATGCCTCATCTTTCCCTAAAATTCCGCCGACTTTTCCTTCATGAATAACAAGAACTCGATCACTCATCCCTAAAACTTCCGGAAGCTCAGATGATACCATAATAACGGCATCGCCTTGCTCTGTAAGCTTATTCATAATAGAGTAAATTTCTTTTTTCGCTCCAACATCAACACCTCTTGTTGGCTCATCTAAAATGAGTAATTGCGGATGAATGCCTAGCCATTTTGCGATTACAATCTTTTGCTGATTTCCACCAGAAAGAGATTTCACTGCCTGCTCTCCGCTAGATGCTTTCACATTAAGAAGCTTCATCATATCCTCTGTAAACTGTTGTTCTAGCTCATTGCTTAGAACACTTCCCTTTGAAAGATTTTCTAAATTCGGTAAAGCTAAATTTTCTCGAATTGAAAAATCTAACACTAATCCTTCAGACTTTCTATCTTCTGTAATGAAAGCAATTCTTTGTCTAATTGCATCTATTGGACTATCAATCTTTACTTCTTGTCCATTTATAAAAATTTGTCCAGAGTCTAAAGGTTCATAACCAAATATCGCTTTCATAATATCAGTGCGACCAGCCCCCATCAAACCAGCTACACCAAGGATTTCACCTTTCCTCACTTGAAACGAAACATTTTCAAATTTCCCTTTCTTCGTTCCATTACGCATTTCAAAAATGACATCACCAATTTGACTATTTCGCTCTGGGTAACGTTCACCAATGCTGCGCCCCACCATCATACTCACTACTTCATCAAATGATGTTTCTGGAATTAATCTCTTTCCCACGTATTCTCCATCACGCAAAATCGTAATAGCATCACATATTGAGAAAATCTCTTCCATACGATGCGAAATGTACACGAATGAAACACCTTCTTTACGTAACTTATTGATTACTGTAAAGAGCGTTTCGATTTCACGATCCGTCAGTGCCGCAGTAGGTTCATCCATAATAATAACGCTCGCGTTTGTCATTAATGCTTTCGCAATTTCGATAATTTGCTGTTGTCCAACCGATAATTCCTCTGCTAACATAGCGCCTCTTACATGCAGCCCTAGCTCTGCTAGTTGCTGCTGCGCAATCGCGTTCATTTGTCGAGTGCGTAAAATACCTGTTTTCCCATACATTAACTCTTTACCGAGAAACATATTTTCAGCTACTGTTAAATTCGGCAATATGTTTAGTTCTTGATGTATAAATGCGATGCCGTACTCTTCAGCTTCTTTCGCATTTTTAAAGGTGCGCTCTTGCCCATCAATCTTGATTGTCCCACCATCTTTTTTGTATACACCTGTTAAAATCTTCATGAGCGTTGATTTACCCGCTCCATTTTCCCCCATCAATGCATGGACTTCTCCTGTTTCAATCATAAACTGTGCATTCTTCAAAACAGGATTGCCATTGAACGCCTTTGAAATGTTTTTCATTTCAATATGCATTCCCATCACTTCCCTTTATTAAAAAATCACGCCTGCATGTAAAATTACATTTGCATAAGGCGTAGCCTCGCCTGTACGAATAATTGCCTTCGCTTTCTTTGTATGCTCTTTAAATTGTTCATGAGATACATACTCAAATGCTGGCTCTATTAATTTCTGTTCGATCTCTTTATTTACTTCCGCATTATTTATAATGACTTCTTCTGCTAACGTCACTTTTTCGATTGCCATATCATCAGCTACAACTTGTAACACCTCTAAAAAACTCGGTTTTCCAATCTCAACAGCTAAATCAATTCGTTTTACTCCGTCAGGAATTGGTAAACCGCAATCAGCAATTACAACCGTATCTGTATGCCCAAGTGAAGCAAGGACTGCCGCGATTTCACTGTTTAATACACCATGCTTTTTCATCCAACAATCACCTGCACTTCACGTACTCGATCTCTCGTTGGCATACCGCCCTGTGCCCCAAGTTTCGTTACAGAAAGACCACCGGCAATATTCGCGAAACGAATTGCTTTTTGAAGTGTCTCTCCTTCAGAAAGTGCAACTGCTAACGCACCATTAAATGTATCACCAGCTCCAGTTGTATCCACTACATCAACAGCAATGCTAGGAACATGTACAATCTCTGTTCCATTATGGAAACGAACACCGTTAGAACCTTCTGTCATCAATAATTTATTTGGATACTTCGCCAATAAATCTTCAATTGGTGATGTAAAATCATCTAATACGATGCGGCACTCATGTTCATTTGGCGTAATATAAGTTGCTTTTTCTAAAATTTCTTCTGATAAAACTTGTGCTGGCGCTGGATTCAACATAACAGGAATATTATGTTCTTCACAAATAGCCAATACATATTTTACTGTTTCAAGTGGAATTTCTAGTTGAAGAACAACCATATCCGCTTTTACAAGAAGGTCTTTGGAGCGATCTACAACTGACTTATTTACAAGAGCATTTGCCCCTTGTACGACAACAATACTGTTATCTTCTTCTGCTAAAACGATATGAGCAATTCCTGTCGTTCTATCTGTAACCGGTACCACATAATCGATAAAAATGCGTTCGTTCTCTAAATTTTTTCTAACTACTATTCCATAATCATCATTTCCTACCGCTCCAACCATTGCTACATTTGCTCCTAACCTAGCTGCAGCAACTGCTTGGTTTGCCCCTTTCCCTCCTGGGATTGTATGAAACGCTTCACCAATTACTGTTTCTCCTGCTTTCGGCCGTTTTTTTGAAACAGCCACTAAGTCCATTGAAATGCTTCCTACTACTGCAATATTTGGCATCTGTTTCATCTCCTTACTTCGTTGTATTTCGTTCTATAATTTCAATTGGCAAACGATAGTGTTTCTCTTCTAATGTATTTCCTTCCATTTGCTCTAACAACAACTCTGTTGCAATTTTCCCCATTTCATATATCGGTTGTGCAACTGTTGTAATAGATGGATACATCATTTCCGTTAAAGAAATGCCATCAAATCCGATAATTTGTAAATCATCTGGAATGGCAATCCCCTTTTGAAGTGCAGCCTTTACAATACCAATCGCAATTAAATCATTCCCAGCAACAATACCATCAATATGCGGGTATTCTTCTAATAATTCCATCGCTACACGCTCACTATTTGCTGGCTCAAACGTACTCTCCGCAATCATATACGAAAGATTATTTTGCGTAATAACGTCTACAAAACCTTCAAAACGTTCATTTGCAGTACTCACATCACGTGGTCCGCGAATATGTGCAATATGTTTACATCCTTTATCTAGTAACAACTTTGTCGCAGCCTGACTTCCTGCATAGTTATCTGCATATACAGTAGGAATACGCTCATTAAACATACGGTCAATCGCAACAACCGGAACAGATAAATTCATGTAATTAACACTATTTTGTGGATTCGTTGCTACAATAAATCCATCTACATTATTTTGTCTAAGTACATCAATGTATTGTTTCTCTTTTTCTAAACTTTCATCAGAGTTACAAAGAACAACTGTGTAACCTTGTTTATGTGCTACATCTTCTACGGCACGTGCAACTTCTGGAAAGAACGGATTCACGATATTTGGAACAACTAAGCCAATTAAACGAGACTTTTTATTATACAGTGAACGCGCTACTGTACTAGGCTTATAATCTAACATCTCTATTGCACGCTCTACCTTTTTTAATGTATCTTCATGAACATATCCATTTTTATTTAGAACTCTGGAAACGGTCGCAACAGATACTCCCGCTAATTTCGCAACGTCTTTAATCGTACTCATTCTCTTTTCTCCTCATTTCATGTAACCGTTTACAGAAAATAATATAACGTATTTCTAAAAATACGTCAATCATTTCTCACTAAAAAGCTTTTAAGGTTATACTCAAAAAAGCACCGCCATAAGGCGATGCTTCTTCATTACGAGTATGATACAGTTTTTTCTTTTTCTTCAACAGCAGGCTCTTCAGCATCTTTTTTACGATCTGATAGTTTAATTTTTTGTAAGAAAATCGTAAAGATGGCACCTACTACGATAAATACTAATCCTGTTAAGAATACAGTATGAAGCGAGTCTACTAAAGAGTTTTTCAAAATAGGTACAATGCTGTTAGCAAACGCTTCTGGCATTTGTTTTAATGCCTCTGGGCTAAATAGCATTGAATATAAACCTTGTGGATCTGTGTGAATCATATCTTTAAATTTCGTTACCATTTGTCCCGCTTCTTTCGGGAATGTATCTAATACAGGTACTAAATTTTTTGTTAATGTCGTACCTGAAGTGTTATTCATAATTGATCCTAAAATTGTAATACCAAATGTACCACCGATTTGTCGGAAGAATTGACTTGATGACGTTACGACACCAAGGTCTTTTTTCGGGAAGCTTTCTTGTAACGCTAATGTTAATGTCGGCATTACAAGACCCATTCCTAAACCGATAACCATCATATAAGAAGTAGCTGTAAGCTTCGTTGTGTGCATATCCATCGTTGTTAATAACCAAAAACCACCGGCCATAATAAGCATACCTGCGATAATTTGTGGTTTTACACCAACTTTTAATACAAGTTGCCCACCGATAATACTCATTACAATCATTGTAATCATCATTGGAGTCATAATTGTTCCTGATTCAGCAGCACTTACTCCTACAATACCTTGCATGAAGAATGGTACGAACATAATCGCGCCGAACATTCCAATACTCATAAAGAATCCAATCGCATTCAGTATTGTAAATGTGCGATTTTTAAAGAAATGCATTGGTAAAATCGGCTCTTCAGCTTTCGTTTCAACAATAACAAAGCTAACGATACCAATTACAGCTAGTGCGAATAAACCGATAATTTGCCAAGAATCCCATGCATAATCTTTTCCGCCAAACGTTAGCGCAAGTAATAAACTTACAACACCTAGAATCATCGTAAAGATTCCAGCGATATCAATTTTAATTGGTCCTGTTTGTTTATGTGATTTTAATCCCATTGCAATAAAGATTGTTGCTAAAATACCAACCGGTAAGTTAATGTAGAATACCCATCTCCAGTTCACTGCATCTACAATCCAACCACCAACTTGTGGTCCAATTACAGAAGCAAGGCCGTATAACGCCCCAAAAATACCTTGCCATTTCGCACGTTCTTTTCCCGTGAACATATCTCCAATAATAATCATAGCCATTGGCATCATAATACCGCCACCAAGACCTTGAATACCACGGAAAATAATTAATTCTGTCATACCATTCGCCATACCACATAACGCCGAACCAATCATGAAAATAACTAGCCCTGTTATATATACGTTACGACGACCAAGTAAATCAGCTAATTTACCTGCAATTGGTACAACTGTCGTTGATGTTAACATATAAGCTGTCGTTAACCATGTCATTAAACTTAATCCGCCTAGGTCACCGACGATACGTGGCATTGCTGTACCAACAATTGTTCCATCTAATGCAGCAAATAGCATCGCGATTACTAAACCGATTAACAACAACTTTCTATTTTGATTTTCTTGTTGCTCCATGTAATCTCCTCAATTCCTCTTAGTTATTCTCTTTTTTCTCTTGTGTCCCGCAAATAATGGTTTCTAACTTCTCAAAGAGACGTAATAAATCTTCTCTTTCTTGCAACTCTAAATGTGAAAAGTATTTTGCAATATGCTCGTTGCGAGCTGTCATTGCCTCTTCTACTCTAGCTTTCCCCTTTTTCGTTAACTCGATGATGACAACACGACGGTCATCTTTGTCGTGATAGCGTTCTACAAGTTCTTGATCGATTAGACGATCAATCATCACTGTAATCGCGCTAGGCTTCACATACATCTTTTTTGCTAATGTTGTCGCTCTTGAAGCCCCATAATGATCTAAAATCTTTAAAATATAAAACTGCGGTGGTGTAAGTCCTGTTGCTTGCATTTGTTCTAATAACTCCGTCTGCATTTTCTTTCCAATCGAAAAGGCAAGAGCTTGAATTTTATCGATATGCGTCATATCATTTGGCATGTTATCCACCTCTTATTTAAACAATAAAATATTTAACGTATTTAAATATTAATCCCGCGAACAAAATCCGTCAATACTTTTATTCATAAAAACGTTTACATTTTTGTCACAAAGTTGTATAATTTTCGACGAAGTTAATATTGACAGTCACGGAGAAACGGAGTACACGGCTATGAATCATAAAAAAGGAAACTTTTTTATATTTCATGGCCTTTTTATATTCTCTGTCTTAAAACGCTTCGAATTAATTAGGGGAGGATTTTCATTTTATGTTTTTCACACAATTATTTAAACCTGCGCCCCACGCGGAACGCTTACCAGCTGATCGCGTTGATAGCGAATACCGTAAATTACGTTTACAAGTATTCTTAGGTATCTTCATCGGTTATGCAGGCTACTACTTTGTTCGAAAAAACTTTTCACTAGCAATGCCATACTTAATCGAGCAAGGCTTTAGTAAAGGGGAACTTGGGGTTATCCTTTCAGCAGTTTCTATCGCTTACGGATTAAGTAAATTTCTTATGGGTATCGTATCCGATCGTTGTAATCCTCGCTACTTTTTAGCAGCTGGGCTATTTTTATCAGGTATCATTAATATTATTTTCGGCTCATTTTCTTTCATTACAACGAGCATTATACTTATGTTTGTACTTCAGTTTTTAAATGGATGGGTACAAGGTATGGGATGGCCTCCTTGTGGTCGTACGATGGTTCACTGGTTCTCTATTAGCGAACGTGGTACAAAAATGTCTATTTGGAACGTCGCTCATAATGTTGGCGGAGCGCTTATGCCTTCCCTTGTAACATTAGGCTTATACTTCTTCGCAGATGACTGGAAAAGTATTTTTTACTTCCCAGGTATTCTTTCAATTTTAGTTGGTATTTATGTATTAATTACGATGAAAGATACACCTCAATCTTGTGGACTACCTTCTATTGAAGAACATACTGGGGAATATCCACCAGATGAAAAAGTAAAAGATCGCGAACGCGAACTTTCAGTAAAGGAAATTTTATTTAAATACGTATTAAACAATAAGTTTTTATGGTACATCGCTATTGCGAACGTTTTCGTATATTTCGTACGTTACGGCGTTGTAGACTGGGCTCCTACTTATTTAGTAGAAGAAAAAAGCTTTACTCATAGTAGCTCACGTACTGCTTACGCTCTATATGAATGGGCTGGTATTCCAGGTACACTTCTTTGCGGATGGATGAGTGATAAACTATTTAAAGGACGTCGTGCACCTGCTGGTATTCTATTTATGGTTGGTGTATTTATCGCAGTTCTTGTTTACTGGTTAAACCCTCCTGGTAATCCAATGGTTGATAGTATCGCACTTGTCGCAATTGGATTTTTAATTTACGGACCGGTTATGTTAATTGGTCTACACGCTCTAGATTTAGCACCAAAGAAAGCTGCTGGAACTGCAGCAGGCTTAACTGGATTCTTCGGTTACTTAGGCGGAGCAGCTTTCGCTAGTGCAGCTATGGGCTTTATCGTAGATGCATTCGGATGGGATGGCGGATTCATCTTATTACTTGCATCTTGCGTACTTGCAATGTTCTTCCTTGCTCTTACTTTAAATACAGGGTCAGTAAAATCAAAACAAGCTTAAATAATATATAACAAGCATAAAAATAGCTCTTAGCATTTACATACATGCTAAGAGCTATTTTTTATTTTCATTGCTGTTCCTACTAATGATAACAACCCATTCCTTCCCTACTATAAGATTAAAAGATTTGATGAAACACCTTTATTAAAACGGCTAACGTAACAGATGCAGCAAATCCCCCTAAACAAATAAGACTGACACCTTGGCTATATGACAAATTTTGAAATGATTTCATTACTTCCATCCTCCCTATCTCCCCTTTGATACTTTTATTTTACCAATGGGAAAAATTTCATAACATCGATTTCTCTAACAACTAACTTACAAATTTGTAAGTTAACATCTTTTCAACTTATATATCTAGTATTTCCACAAATAAGAGTCATTTATACATAAAAAAAGACCTCAGTTATACTAAGGTCTTCGTTACATTCTATTTCATTTTACAATCATCACTGGACATTTCACACGCTTTGCTATTTTATGACTTACACTTCCCAGCACCATTTCTTGCAGTGTATTGAGCCCTCTACTTCCAGCAATGACAAGATCTATATCTCCTGTATTCACATATTGAACAATTGTATCTCCAGGATCACCATGTAATATCGTAATTGTATAAGAAATGTTCTCTTTCTTTAATAAACCTTCAATCTCTTTTAATTTATCTTTTCGACTAGCTGATATTGTTTCTAAATCTGTTTGACCTTGTATAATATCTGATTTTGCCGTTCTATTATCTACTACGTACACAACTTCAACATTTGTTTCTGCGCTACATTTTGCAATATATGTTGCATGTTCCGCTGCTCGAAGTGCATGTTCAGAACCGTCACATGCTAATATAATTTGTTTGTACATATGCTGAATCCCCTTTTCGTTATCCTACTCGTATTATATAATAAAGCCCCCTAAAAAGGAGGCTTTTAACTAGCAATTCTTTTATTATAAGTAGCTAAATTTGCAACAAGTTTTGAGCTACGTTCATTTAATCCTGTTATACTTACTTTCACGCCACTTTGTTCATATTTCATAATAACTTTATCAATTGATGCCACTGCCGAATCATCCCATACGTGCGCATGAGTAAAGTTCATTTCGATTTCTTTTATATCTTCATCCAATGAAAAAGCATTTATAAAATCTGCTGTAGATGCAAAGAAGAGTTGACCGTGAATTTCGTATATTTTCTTATTTTCAATATATAAATGTTTCACGTGAATCTTTGCCATATTGAATGCAAATAACACCGCACTAATTACTGTTCCGATAATTACACCTAATGCTAAATTATGTGTAATTAGGACAATCACAACTGTTACGATCATAACAAATGAGTTTCCTTTTGGTACTTTATGAATTGTTGTTACAGAGTTCCAATCAAACGTTCCGATTGAAACCATAATCATAACTGCAACTAAAGCTGCCATCGGAATATGAACGACATAATCTCCTAAAACGAATAGTAATACGATTAAAAATCCGCCCGCTACAAATGTTGATAGGCGACCTCGTCCACCTGATTTAATATTAATAACAGATTGACCGATCATTGCACAACCTGCCATTCCTCCGAAGAAACCAGCAACAATGTTTGCGATCCCTTGTCCGCGTGCCTCTTTATGCTTATTACTTTCCGTATGCGTCATATCATCTAAAACTGAAGCTGTTAATAATGATTCTAGTAAACCGATAATTGCAAGCATAACTGCATAAGGTAAAATAATCCCTAATGTCTCAAGTGTAAAAGGCACGTCAGGAATACTAAAGAACGGTAATTCTTTCGGCAGGCTTCCCATATCTCCTACTGTTTTCAACTGTAATCCGCTCATAAGTGCAATACTCGTCACAATAATAATTGAAATAAGCGTAGAAGGTACAGCCGTTGTAATACGTGGAAATAAATATATAATTGCAAGTCCTAATACAACGAGTGCATACATTTGCCAAGTTGCATTTTTAAAATGTGGCAATTGCGCTGTAAAAACTAAAATTCCAAGTGAATTTAAAAAACCACTCATAACAGATTTCGGAACAAACTTCATAAATGAGCTCAGTTTGAACACGCCAAAAATAATCTGGACAATACCTGTTAATATTGTTGTAGCAAATAAATATTGCAAACCATGATCTTTAACAAGCGTTACCATTAATAATGCCATTGCACCTGTTGCAGCTGAAATCATTCCAGTTCTTCCGCCAACAAATGAAATGGTAACTGCAATACAAAAGGCTGCGTATAGTCCAACTGTCGGATCCACGCCTGCAATAACAGAGAAGGCTATCGCTTCAGGGATTAACGCTAAAGCAACGACAATTCCTGATAACACGTCCCCTTTCACATTAGAAAACCAGTCATTTTTTATCGTTTGAAACAAAATATCACTCCTCTACTCCTTTATAATTTGATTTTCTCCATAAGAAAATCTAGCCGACTGCACGAAAGCTATTATATAACGAGTAGAAGATTTTTTGCTATGTAAAAGTTTCCTAAAGAAAAAGACACTACCTTAGTAGCATCTTTTCTCATTTCATTAATGTCCACCGTGTCCTTGACCACTTTCCTGAACAATTTCTAACCTCTCATCTAGTATTCCTTGTGTTTCAAATGAAATATCACTCGTACTTCCTAATAAGAAACCGTGATTATATGGTCCAAGTGTTGGATCATCTTTAAACTTCGGCTGAATGCTTGCAAGGAAGTCATACACTGGTTGTGAAGCTTTACCTTCTTCTAATAATACAACAGGTGCGTGTTTACCCATATGTGAAAAAGGTGCCCCAGCAACTGCTAAATCTGGTGTTTTGCTTGAAACAAATGATAAACCGTGACCAGGTTTTGTGAATCCCCAGCCAAATTTTGTTTTTTCATCTTTAAACTTAGCGAACGCAATCGAGTTTTCTGTAGGGGTCTCTCCACTAATACGCGTTACTTTCCCGTATTTGCTTAGCTCTTTTTCTACTTCTTTTGAAACAATTTTTTCTGGCCCTAATACATATATATTTGCTTTATCTTTTCTCATTTTTAATGCCTCTATTGTCGCTTCTGGCACCTTATCTTTTTCTGTATATAAAAGCGGTTCTGGCATATGAGAAATCCAGTTTACAGCTGGTGTTGTATATAAACGTCCTTCTTCTTCAGACGAACCAATAATAACACTATTTGGGTAGCTTCCTGTTATATCGGCATACTCCTTATCAACATCCTTCGCAAATATAGCTGGATCTGTTTCTTTTATTTGTTTTACTTTATAACCTTTTAATTGCTCAAGCGCGCTAGTACCTACATCCCCCATCACCATAATTTGTGTTCCATCTTTCGTTCCGATTGGATTTAATCGTTTTATTTCTTTTAACGTCATTTCCGGTATCTTTTCTTTTTCTATAAATAAAATCGGCCCGTTATTCGGATGATGAATAAGGTCTGCACTCGCAATACCTAATTGCCACTCGCTTGCTGGTACTAAAATAACAGCACCTGGCTGGTTCTCCTTATGAGTTGCTGGCCATATCGTTTGTGAAGTTAATACTGCCATTTGCAAAGGGTCGTTTGTGTTTAATCTCGTTACATTTTTTAAACTTGTCGTTAATAAATCATTAGATGCACCTTGGTTCATTTCTTTTGGCGCCGTTACCTCCTGATTCATTTTCATTTCCTTTTGCTCTGTTTTCTTCTCTTTTGTAGATTCATGGTTTTTATGGTCTGTATTCGTTTGTCCGCATGCAGCAAGACCAACTGCTGTAATTATTGTTATCCCAAAAATTCGGGTCATTTTTTTCACTATACCGCCTCCGTATTAATCATTTTTGAGCCAATATGATTACCTAAAATGTAATTTCAACTCCACAATAACAAGCAATTCTGAAGAAATTATGCAGACACATCATAATCTGCACCATTTCTTCATGATTTTGCATTACACTTTAAGTAACGATTATAAATATGGAGGGCTCTCTATGATTGATATACTGCTCGTAGACGATGAACCGAGAATGCTTGAATTATTAACGCTTTATCTTACACCAATTGGATATAACTGCGTATGTGCGACTTCAGGAGAAGAAGCTATTTTACATATAGAAAATCGAAACTTTAAATTTGTTTTACTCGATATTATGATGCCAAAGATGGACGGATGGGAAACGTGCAAAAAAATCCGATCTTTTAGTAACATTCCTATTATTATGGTTACAGCTCGTGATCAAACAGTAGATGTCGTTCAAGGATTAAAAATTGGAGCCGATGATTACGTAACGAAACCTTTCCATGAAGAAGAACTTTTCGCAAGAATTGAAGCCGTTTTAAGACGTACAAATGAACATAAACAAATCCAATATCACGGTATTGTATGGGATGAAACAAAACACTTCGTTTCTGTCCATAATGAAGAACTCCTTCTCACACCAATTGAATTTTCTTTACTCGGATTATTTTTACGCCATGTGAACTACGTATTAAACCGTGATCAGCTCATCGAACGAATTTGGGGGTTAAACACAAATACAGAAGATCGCACAGTCGATTCACATATTCGTAATTTACGTGATAAATTGCGAAAAGCAAATTTCCCTATTGATCATCATTTAAAAACCGTGTATGGAGTAGGTTATCGATGGATTAATACTGAACAGTAAGGGGCAAAACGATGAAACGAATTTCAATTCAATTGGGATTTTATTTTTTAATTGTTACACTTTTAATTGAAAGTGTTCTCTTTATTTTGCTCTATTATAGTCTTGTAAACACTAGAGTAAATGAAGAAATGACAGCTTTATTAAAGCGAGGAAATAGTCATCGAGATGTACTTGAAAAATATTACGATGAGCAAACCATCTCTCACGTAGCATTAATGGAATCTGAAGCTGAAACAACTGTCGTTATTACAAATGCAAATAAAGAAATACTAGCTAAATCTAACGAAATAAACACGACTATAAACGATCATATTAGTAAAATGCAAACTCGAACAGACCATAATGGAGCGATTATAGAAAATCATTGGAAAACATCTAATTATATATGTACAGTTAGCCCCATTGTAGTAGATGGAAAACATGAAGGCTATGTGTACATGTTTCTTGGAACAGAATCAATTGAAAAGTTAGTTAATGGATTAACGAAACAATTCATTATTGCTGGTGCCATCACGTTTCTACTCACAGTCATCACAATTTTCCTATTATCTCGATTATTAACAAAACCATTGTTACACATGAAACATGCCACTGAAAAAATGAGTAAAGGTGATTTATCTGTTTCATTAACAACTACTCGAAATGATGAAATTGGTGAACTAGCATCATCTATTCAGACGCTCGCAAATGATCTACATTATATGAAAACAGAGCGAAGTGAATTTCTAGCAAGTGTTGCTCACGAATTACGAACACCGTTAACATACGTAAGAGGTTATGCTGACATTGCTTTAAAAGAAAGCACCCCTTCTGAACAACGTTTGCGATATTTATCAATTATAAAAGATGAGTCTGATTACATTACAAACTTAGTTCAAGATTTATTTTCACTTGCACAAATGGAACAACATAACTTTTCTATTCAAGTAAAGGAAGTGCATTTACACACCTTCCTTACGCGTATATGTGAAAAAGTAAACGCCATGTATAAAGAAAGGTACATTAAAGTTTCTTTCTCTTGTCCTCCTACACTGCTAGTAAACTTAGATGAACAACGATTCGAACAAGTTGTTGTGAATATTTTAAATAACGCTTATAGACATTCAAAAGAGCATTCTCATATAAACATTTCTGTTACAGAAGAACATAAACATATTTCCATTGCAATTGAAGATGAAGGCGAAGGTATTCCGCTTGAAGACCTCCCTCACATTTTCGAACGCTTTTATCGAGTTGATAAAGCAAGATCACGAGCTACAGGTGGAACTGGTTTAGGACTATCTATCGTGAAAGAAATTGTAGAGCTACACGGCGGGACGATTACTGTCACGAGTGAAGTTGATCATGGATCTTGTTTTATCATTTCATTACCATCTGTAAAGAAACACGACTACCATCAGTAGTCGTGTTTCTTTATCCCGCATTAACGGGCAGTAAGACCCCCTACATCAAAATTCAGCGGAAGCAAAGAAGTTAGGTGGGGGATCAACTGCCCGTAAAAGCCCGATTGGTTCAACTAATAATCAGTGGGAGATGAACAAAACCCCCACTGATTAAAGTTTCACTTTATCATTTTACTTTATAATATAAATTTACAAATTGCCCAAAACGTTTCGTATCCGTTAAAGTTAAATTAATTTCTGGATTCTTTTCTTTAAATAATGGGACACCTGAGCCTAATATATGCGGTGTAATCGTAACAATATATTCATCAATTAGATTATTTTTAAAGAATTCTCTCAGTAGCTCTCCTCCACCAACCATCCATATTTTAGACCCTTCTTGTGCTTTTAACCTTTTTGTAAACTCCACTACATCTTCATTTACAAATTCCACGTTTCCGTCTGAACCTTTTTCTGAACGAGAAAAAACATAACATGCTTTATCTAAGTACGGGAATGTTTCCGTATGCTCTACTACATAATCGTACGTTTTCTTTCCCATAATTATTGTATCAATCGTTTCGTACATTTCTGTATAACCATTATCTCCCTCTCCTTCCGTTTCCATTAACCACTCTAAATCATCATTTTCTTTCGCAATATATCCATCTAAACTCGCCGCTATAAATAAAACTATTTCACGTGACATATCTTTTCCTCCTTGTATCTCATCTTGATAACATATGATGTAAACAATATACTAACAATAAAACATGACAATTTATGTCACGTTAAAAAGAAAAGGTGATACATTTGTCAAAAGCTAAACGCTTATTAGATATTCTTATATTTGCTTCTGCGAAAAAAACATTTACAGCTCAAGAAATAGCTGATGAATTTAATATTTCCGTTCGTACGGTTCATAGATACATTTTAGATTTAAGTGATATGGGGTTGCCCATTTACGC
>NZ_JAKUEU010000018.1:0-80230 GCF_022663075.1 Bacillus cereus group sp. BfR-BA-01441 | reverse complement strand
TTCGAATGAAATTGGCTTTTCTAGTGGTTTGTATCCTGCCGGTGTTTCTACTTCTACTAACTCATACTTTCCAATAGGTAAATCTGAAACGTTTGCTTTTCCTTCTTTATCCGTCGTTACTTTTGCAACTACTTTTCCTTTTGAATCACGTACTTCAAATACAACATTTTCTAATGGAGCTTTACTATCTTTATCTATTTTTGTTATCTCTACATTCCCTGTATCCACCATTTCATTTTCTACTTTCAATGATAGGACCTCGGTCATGCCTTTTTTGATTTCAAATGATACTGGTTTTTCTAACTTTTTATAACCAGGTAAACTTTCTACCTCTACTAATTCATACTTTCCTACAGGTAAATCTGAAACATTTGCTTTTCCTTCTTTATCTGTCGTTATTTTCGTAACTTCCTTACCCTTTTCATCTTGTACGATGAATGTTACTCCCGCTAACGGTGCTTTATTATCTTTATCTATCTTTATTATCTCTATATTTCCCGTATCTACCATTTCATTTTCTATTTTTAATGATAAAATCTCGGTCATACCTTTTTTTATTTCAAACGATACTGGCTCTGTTAATTTCTTATAGCCTGGTAAACTTTCTTTCTCTACTAATTTGTACTTTCCTACTGATAGATCTGAGATTTTTGCTTTACCATCTTTATCTGTTTTTACTTCCTTTACTACTGTTCCAGCTTCATCTTGCACTTCAAAAACTACGCCTTTTAATGCTTTTTTGCTGTCTTTATCTATTTTTGTAATTTCTACTGAACCTTTATCTAACTGTTCATTTTCTACTTTCAACGATAGGACTGTTGTCATACCTTTTGTAATTTCGAATGATACTGAATCTGTTAGCTTTTTGTAGCCTGGTAAACTTTTCGTCTCTACTAATTTGTACTTCCCTACTGATAAATCAGAGATTTTTGCTTTACCATCTTTATCTGTTTTTACTTCTGTTACTACTTTGCCTTGCTCATCTTGCACTTCGAAGACTACGCCTTCTAATACTTTTTGACTATCTTTATCTATTTTTGTAATTTCTACTGAGCCTTTGTCTAACTGCTCGTTTTCTACTTTTATTGCTAAAGCTTTTGTCATACCTTTTTTTATTTCAAATGGTACTGGTTCTGTTAGCTTTTTATAACCTGGTAAGCTTTTCGTCTCTACTAATTTGTACTTTCCTACTGATAGATCTGAAACATTTGCTTTTCCATCTTTATCTGTTACTACTTTTCTTACTACTTCATCTTTCTCATCTTGGACTTCAAATTCGACACCCGCTAATACTGCTCCGTTTTCTTTGTCCACTTTTGTAATTTCTATATTACCTTTGTCTACCATTGCATTTTCCACTTGTATTGGGAATATGCCGTCCCCTGTTACATTTACTTCGAACTCTGCTTCTTTTAATTGGTAGCCTTCAGGCGCTTTCGTTTCTTTTAAAATATATTTCCCTGGTGCTAACGGTTTAGAGATTGCCTTACCATCTTTATCTGTAACAATATGTTCGACTACTACACCGTCTTTTACTATATCAAACTCTGCATTTGCTAATGGTTTTTCACCATTTTCCGAATCAATTTTCTTTACTTCAATTTGACCCTTTTGCATAGTATTTTTAATTTCAATTGTTTTTGTTTCTCCAGCTTGAAGTGTAACCTCTACTGGACTTGTTAATTTTTGATATCCTTCTGGTGCTACTGTTTCATATACTTTATACGTCCCAGGAGCTAAAGGTTGAGGTACTGAAAAACCTTTTTCGTCCGTTTTCAGTTTTGCAACAACTTCATTTGCACTATTTCGGACTTCAAATTCGGCACCTTTTAACCCTTTGTTCGGATTCTCAGAATCTATTTTATGAAGCGATACTGTACCATCTTTTGGAGCTTCAGGCGGCGTAATAGTTACTTCTTTTGATGTTAATGTTTTATCATCAAAATGTAATTCCGCTTTATTAGGAATCTTCTTATCTACGTAAGAAGATAAGTCTGCATCATTTTTAATTTTCGCCTTGATACTAAGATTAATTATCTGGTCTTCATACGACTTATAGTCAAAACTCTCACCAAACGTAAATGTTACTTCACTTCTTTGTTTATCTATATTTAACGTTCCTTTAGAAGTAATATCTTGGCCATTTTGATCATACACTTTTGCCTCTAATACTTCTAAAACATCTTCTAAATCATCACGAATTACCATTGATGTGTATTTAGGAGGATCGTTCGGTATATGTGTACCAACTTGGTATTGAATCACTTGATCCATTTTTGTTAACTGCTCATTCTCTACAAGCTTGCCATTCTCATCAACTATATTTTTTTCAATGCTAGGTGGATTATTGTCACCTGAACCGGATCCTCCCCCACCACTTACAAATACTTGTCCTACTTTTTCTTCAGTTTTAATATTTTTACCTTCTAATTTCACAGTATTTTTATGAGGCTTCGCAGCAGGATTTGTAACCTTTGTTTTATATCTTAAAATATAGCCTTTTGAACTGTCTGGAAACTCAATTGTAAATCCAGCCTTTGTTGCATTAATTTTAATGTTAGATAAATCTGCTGGCTTAATATTTGTTGGTGCATAACCATCTTCAAATACAGCCTCTTCTAATACTACGCTGTCTGTAATTAACTCATGCCCAGGTCCTAATGTATCTGTTAATTTAAGATCTTGCATTTCTGTTCCAGTTGCATTTACATATACAAGCCAATCAGCAATCGAAGGATCTTCTTGATTATAAGAACCCCATTTCAATAGATTATCTGTATTGGGCTGTGGCTTCGGTCTCTCTGTCGTATTACTTACATTTACTTCTTTATTGACGATTTGACCATCAACGTTAAATTCTAATGGAATTTCTTTAACACCATCATATGCTTCTAGACCAAAGTAGAATTCTACGAATAAAGAACCTTTAATGTTATTCTTTCCTTCTACGTAATCACCCATAGTACACGTTAATAGACCCTTTTTCATCTCACATGTACCAACTGTTTTTCCTTCAGCATCTTTTAAAGGAAAACTCATATTCATAAGGTCTTTTCGAAACTCTTTTGGCATATCAATTGTGAATTGATCTCCACTTTTTATTTTTTCTTTAGCTGACCACTTCACTTCTACTTTCATACCATCTGAGGCTTGATACGGTTCAGATGTCGTGCCATCAGTACGGGAAATATTAATTTCGTCCACTGGACTTTTCATCACAGCAGCTTGAATAACTGGAGCCCACACATTCAGCACTGAAAATAATACTAGAAAAACTAATGAAACCATTGAAATATGTCTTTTAGTACTTTTCATTTGCATAGTTCCCTCCTATTTTTTATATTTATATAACAAAAAAAGACCGTCCGGTTGCATCAAAAATGTGCAACCAGACGATCTTAGTAACCAATATGTATTACCGTAGACTCTAAGCTTTGCGGCCTATCCTTTCGAATAGTGTGCTAAAAATATCTTTTATTCTTTTTTTGTTTCATTTTCCTCTTAAACCAAATATTACTATACCGTCTGGACGGTTATAATTCAATACTCTATAAAATTGTTCTATTTTTCTAATAAAAAAAACAATTCACCACTACATTAAAGAAGCAATGGTGAATTATTTTCGCATTATATAGTTCGCATATTCTATTTATACGAATTACTAATAAGAGCTTGAATCACTTTTTCTCTTAACTCGGGGCTTAGTCTTCCAACCCCTAAATATTCCGAATACCATAATCCATCTGCTGCTAATCTAATAATTGTTGCACAAACTGAATCTATCTCATCATTTTCTATATTCTTTTGCAGTTGCTGAAATGATTGTTGTAATGGCTCAAGTAATTCAGGTTTTAACATGAATGCTGCCATCATACTACTAGACAACTCTTCTGTTCTTCTCTCATTATTTAATCTTTCCTCTACAAAAGAGCGAACCCATCTCCCTTTCCTCTCTGCGTCTTCCGCTACTTTATTGTAAATGGCCCCTTCATAATCCTCTACCCCTCTGACTATCATACCTTCTATTAAAGCTTCTTTATTTGAAAAGTGATACAATAATCCACCTTTACTTACACCCGCCTCTTTTGCCACTGCTTCTAAGGTTAATTTAGCAACCCCTTTACATTGCACAATTTGAGAAGCGGCCGCCAAAATCTTTTGCCGCGTTATGCTTATACTCATTCCTTTTTAAAACCCCATTTCTACTAAATTTATATAAATACGAATCTTATTTTTAATATTGTTGATTACTACTAAGTATTTTCTTTATACAACAAAAGCTTCATTACCTTTGAATTTTTAGTTACTTATTCTATTAAAAATTTCCATATCATTCAATATGATAACATTAAACACACAAAGCTGACTATACATCTATACTTTTGTATTTATTGAAATTATATCCATAAACACGAAATGTATAAAAATTGATTATCCTTATACATCTAATCTATAATTTAAAGAGGTTTATATTTTCATAAAAATAAAGTGAAATTTTATAAGTATGATTCCATTGAAAAAATTTTCTATTAGTTATTTCATATGCTTACTGTTTTTTTCTATCATTGTGAATGTTTTACAGTATACAAGCGTTCCAAATTATGCGGATTCATGGAGGCCGATTTGGGTATCTATTATTATGCTTTCAATTCTTGGAAGTATTCCTGTTCTTATCGGTTGTTTAATAGGCGAATTTTGTTATAGAAAAATAAAAGGAAGTCACGAATTAAAAATCGGTATTCCTTTATTTATAGTGTTAGGTATTTCCTACAATCATTTCTTCTTTATGTTGTTTAACGACCGATATTTTCTATCCTTTAATTTAGAAGCCTTTTTGGAAACAGGCCTACCTATTACGTTATCATCTTTATTATTTTACCTTATAAGACGCCGTTAATTCTTTCATCATTACATAAAAAAATGTTATTACTCTTGTTACATCGAGTAATAACATTTTTATTTAAATCTATTTAACTAATTTGCTTCCAACTAGTATCCTTCACATCTTCGCTAGTCAGCTTTCTAACTGATTTCACAAAACATTCCTCGCAAGCACCAAATGCAATAAAATTTTTCTGTGCTTGTCTTAACGAGACTTCATTTGCACCGCCTTCAAAGTCAGGATCGTTAAACTGTACCTCATCATCTTCCCAGTAACATATATTACAAATTTCATATGTACCTGGTGGTTCTTCTTCTATTGTTCTATACCCGCAGCACGGACATGTATATTTCATTCTGTTACTCCATTATTCATTTCTTTTTTCTCCCATATATTCCGGCCCATAAAGAATGTAACAGCGCAAATCATAGTTATTACCATGAAAGTAGTATTAGAATCCTCATATGTAGTTGGAATTCCAACCGTTACAGAAACAATACTAAAAGCTAAAAGTAAATATAATAATAAAGATAGAATATAGCTTAGTCTAAATCGTAAAATGATACCTCTAAACAATAGCTCACCAAGTAGACAGCCACCTAAAATAATAGGTACTCCGAAATACAATGTAAGGACTCCCATTTGCGCAGTAGATTGAATTATCTTTCCAATTATGTTCGGCGAAACCAGCTCACTATTGTTTCCCATCCTATCATATAAATCAAGTGCTGTTGCTGAAATAAAGAAACTTAATATAGAAAATGAATACGGTATTAAAAATTTGCTCACTCTCATTCACCTCGCTTTTTTTGTTTCACATATATTATTCATTACTTTCACAAAAAAAATAGCCCTCTATGCTAAAACATAGAGGGCATAATTTTTATATAAAAACCTATACCTTATCCTGAAATCCCCCCTAAACAGAACATCTAAACTATCTGTGCCCTATATTCTTTAGGGAATAGGTGGTTATTAGAAAGTAGTGCCTTCTTTTTTATAATATTCTTTTGAAATCTCTTCATAAAATGCGGCTGATGTCGCGTAGAAATACGGTGCTAACCATAAGAAACCGATTCCTATAGTAAGAATACTTAATATGAACCAGCCTAAGAAACTTAAGCATAGTAAAAAGTAATCCATTTTATGTCCATTCATCATATGACGACTCTCAGTAATCGCTTGATTCGCTGTATATTCTGGATGATCATTCAAAATAAAATATGTCATAGAATAAGAAAATGATTTAATAATACCTGGAATAATAAGAAGTAATGTCCATAGAGTCAAGTATACATACATTAGTAAATATGTTAAAAACGACTTCATCAACTTACTTCCATCGCTAAACCATCTAAATATATGACCAATGCGAGCATCAGTCCCACGAATTGCATTTAAAACAAGATAATAGGCACCTATTGTTAATGGACCAATAACAAGCATTACTATAATACTTACTGTAAGTGAATCACTTGCCTCTTCCCAACCCCAAAATATCGAGAAAATACCTGTTGTTAGCATTTCAACAGCTCCAATAAGGATTCCAATTAATAAAGTTGCCCCTACCGCTAATCCCCATCTTCCTTTTAATGCATCAAGTGCTTCTCTTTTCAACTGACTTATCATATATAACCTCCTAATACTATTTATATTTTAGTATACCATTTATATCAAAAATTCCATAGATTTCCCTGAAATAGAAGCATACTCCTTTTTGCATACGTATTGATACATGTGTGCTGTAGTTGTACTAATATATGGATTAAACGACTCTTTTCCCTATAACAAAAAAGCTTGCCCTTCATAATAGGCAAGCTTTCTCAAGTTATTTCTCACTTAACTTCTTCTTATACCAATCCTGCATTCTCTCCGCATCTTCTACTCTCGTATGCTCTATTTTGTAACTAGATGATGCACTCGAAAACTTATACGTACATAAATCCGCACGGCGCTGGAAATATGATTGTGTCTTCTCCATTGATTGGACGTGTCTTCTTCTAATAAGTCCTGTATATTTTCCGACGCTACGATAGACAAGTGTAATTTGTTCTCCGTTAACACTGTAACCATTTGTTTTAAATGTTGCGTATCCAAGTGTAAAGATAAGGATTGCGAGCGGTAATAATGCCCACATGATGTAATACTTTTCAAAGTATATGCTTATTCCAGTAAGTGGGATTGCGAGCATAGCGAAAAAGATGAAACTATCAATGAGATAACGGCGCAATGCTGCTTTTGGTAACGAAGTAATATTTGCATTCAGTTCGTATGGTAATTGTAAATGCGCGAGTAACTGTTGCACTCGATCTTTTCGAATGATAGGATGAAGTGTAACTTTTTCTTTTTCGTCATCCGTTCCCTTACTTTGAATGACTTCTACTTGCACAGCACAATAACCGAACGGTTGGCGTAAAATACCTTCTTTTATCGTAATCCCTTGAATACGGTGCAATTTTAGTACGAGTTCTTTTTTCTCCAGTAATCCTTGCGAAATACGGACTTCGTCATTTCTTCGATTCACTGTGAAATCTCCATGTTTTAGCGCATAACCAATTGTCGATATAATCCACGAAAGGACGAGCAAAATGGCTATCATAAAAATCCAGCCATATATATCATGTTCCATTACATACGACTTTACGCTATTCTCTATCCATTTCGGAATGTACTCATCTACTTGGTGATACACAAAAAAGATTAATGAGAATAATAATCCAAATTGACCAGATGTAACAGAGGCTATTAAAATCTCTTTCCACGTTAATTTGTATTCTCTCGCTTGTTTTTCCTCTGTAATGATTTCTTTTACTTCTACTTCTTCTGATGTTTTTTCTACTTTCAATTCTGAAGCCGGCTCATTTAACATTGCGATAAGCTCTGTCGCTTCTTCTACCGTAATTCCAGCTAAGCTAACTTCTGCTTCATCGCCCCCGCCAGCTGTTTCAATCTGAATTTTTTTCAAACCGAGCATTTGATATAGTACGTTAGAACTTGTATTAATCGTTTGAACACGTTCTTTATTTAAGTAGCTCTCCTTTTTCACAAAGAGACCTTGTTTCACATGTAATACGTTATTTTCAACCCAGTATGTTGTGTAATACCATTTTTCAAACGCTGAAAAAACGGTGAGTAAACCAAATGCTGCGGGAATTAAATACCAAAACGGGAATTTTCCGTTTAAGCTAAACATGAAAATAATGAGTGGTATAAAGTCTGTTATTTTTAACTCTAATAACATCGTGATTGGATGCTGCCTTTTATACATCCTCATCACTCACTTTCGCTAATTCTGCGATTTTCGTTTTCAACATTTCAGCTTCATACATCGTTAAACCTGGGATGCTATGAGAAGTTGCTGCTGTTGAAATGTGTAATTCTGCTAATCCGTATTTTCTCATAATTGGCCCTTGTTCAATCGTTACGTGCTGTACACGAATCATCGGCACTAATACACGCTTAACAACGAAAAGGCCATGCTGAATTTCAAGTTCTTCTTCATTTAGTTGGTAGCTGTAATAACGTTGACGTAGTTTCGGAAACGTAAAGTAATCAAACGGTGTATATACGATTGTTAATCCGATGAGCACATAGAAAATCCAAGCCCACCAATTAAACTTAATCATAAAGAAAAGATATGCAAAAATGACTATAATACTGATTCCTAGCTCAATTAAAGAACGCGCTTTCCACACCTTGACCATGTCAGGGTGAATTTCATTTTTCAATGGATCCATGTAACCACTCCAAATCTAGTAATCTAATATATGAATACTCTCAATCTATATTTTACGTAACTTTACAGAAAATTGGAATTTAATCTTCTTTCTTCTCAGGAATAAAATATCCGAACCAAAGTAGCCAAATGAAACCGATTAACTTCATCCAATTTCCATCCGCTTGAAAAGCTTCAATCATACCTGGTATTTTATAAACCCCAATAAATCCAAGAAAACCGAGCCACCAGTTTTTTTGCATTTTCATTTTTACTCCTCCTTCATTACGTTTTTCACATTTCGAATCCAAATTTCTTTATACTTTAACTGGAATCCCATGAGCATATAGTTGCTCATATTATCGATCACGAGCGCTAGCGTATGAGCATTTTCTTCCGTTTCATGTTGTGACACAACGCCCAGTCTCGCGCCTTTCTTCAATAAATCATGGAAACCATGCAAAAAATCCTCTTGTATTTCAAATAAACGTTTCTGATACTTTTCATTTCGCGATGCAGTTACGATAAATTCATTGATAACGCGTAGTATTCCTTCTTGCCCTTCATACTCAGAGAGCATATGTAAACCATCTGCGATTAGCTTTTCTGCAAAGTTTTCTTTCGTATACCGCTCTTCATTAAAGTATTTTGTAAAATGATAATCAGAAAAAATCTCTTCAAATAAAAAATCAACTAACGCTTCTTTAGAAGAAAAATGATAGTAAATAGCCGGTTTTGAAATACCTACCTCTTTCGCAATCATGGAAAGACTCATCTTCTCAATGCCGTGTTCTGCCATAAGTTTAAATGATGCCTCTACAATGTTCTGCGATGTTTGTAAATTCTTCGTCATACTGTACCTCACTTATTTTTACTTACCGGTCGGTAAGTAAATTATAAAACAAAACGAAATGATTTTCAATTTAGTTAGCACTACAGAAGGTATTTATTGGAAAATACAGAAAGTTATAAAGTAAAAGCAAGATATAACAATAAGGAGAATATCATATGGGACTTGGTGGTAATGGCGGTAGTGGTGGTAATGGCGGCGGTGAAGCGGGACAAGCTGGTAAGAGCGGATTTTCATTAATCATTGTACTTTTTATCGTATTGATTATAGTTGGAATTAGCTATATCGGACTTAGCTTCTAAGAAAAGGCGTCCTACATTACATATGTAGGACGCCTTGTTTTTAATCCCTATTCAGCAATCGCATACGATAACAATTCATCGTCACTTCTCCAAGTCGTTGTAATAATTGATAGTTCGCATATGCGCCGACCGGGGCACCGATTACTGGGACGAGCTGAAGCATTTTTGCTAAATCGATATAGTCTCGGTATTCTGTTTGGAACTTTTCCCAGTCCATATGATTTTCTTTTTCTGTATCCCACGTTTCGATTGCTTTCCATATTTCTTTTCTGTGATCGTCACTTGAAAAGGCAAGTTGAAAAACATGAAGGATAAAAAGACGCTCTTCTTGTTTACTCGTATCAAATCCGTACAATGTCGCTGCATCGAATAAAAATTTAATTTTAATTGTAAGTAAAAGCGGAAAGTCAGCAAGACCGAGGAGAATACCACCAGCTCCAGTCCCTGCTCCTTCTGCCGCTGCTATTTTTTTGTACTCATCCATTTTTTTACGAACTTCATCGTCACGTCTTTGCAGTGACCATGTCGTCTCTTTTAGCTTCGGCTTTATAAAGTTTGACCCGGCGCTAATCGTTTGCACCATCATACGAATCGTCTCTGTTAGTACCTTTTGTACTTTCGCCGGAATGAGCTGTTGCACCTTCGTCTGCACTTTTTTGGAGAACCGTGTCATCATAGAAGAATCTTTCATGAATGTAGCTTTCCACTGCTCCAATTCTTTTATAACCTTCTCTTCGTATGTAATCATAGGTTCATTCCTTTCAATTTAAACGCTCAATGCGCTTCGCCCCGTATTGGTAAACGAAACCGATACTAAATAATATGCTTACGATAAGTAAAATTCCTGTCATCATGAAATCTTTCGTTGCTAGTGCAAATATAATTGTAAATATAACGCTACCTGTAATAAGAATTGCATTTAATAAAGTAAGAAAATCTTTCTTCTTCTCTTCTCCGCCTACTGGGTACAAATCAAGCCAAATTTTCATGCGGTGATGTTTCCATAAAGTTAATAGCTGATAACCGATTAAGTATAGGAAGATAAGGCTTACGATAAATCGTCCATATAAAAATGGAATGAAGTAAAGAATAACTCCGCCTAGAGCGAGCAGGCGCACATATAATCCAAAATAGTTACCTGATCTTAAAAATGTTCTCGTATATAAGTATAAATATGTACGCTTTTCGCCGATTATCGAAAGAATGAAATCCAGCCATTTTCGGCGAGATACTCTTTCTTTTAATGCTGGTACATCAACGAACATATTCGCGATGCGGTACAGCAGCATCATCTTCTTACCTTCTTCGGAAATTAAATACTCCCAGTTTAGTGGCTTTCCTTTGACCATTTGATGCATGATAGCAAGGTATAACACCATGAGAAGGACGATTCCACCAATGAAAAGAACTGAAGTACGTTCTACAAGGAAATATACAAATAAACCGTTTAGGATAAAACGAATAAACCAATCAGCCCTTTGTATATTTTGATCTGTTAAAAATGACTTTTCCCACGCTACAAATAAATTCCACGCTTTTACAATGACAAATGCGAGTACGATCCATATGTAGCCAGCTCCTGTTTGCTTCATTTGTTGGAAGTATAACGGAGCAAGCGCAGCTGCTACGATTGCGATTATGTATAACTGAATCATAAATGTAAAAAGAAATGCCTTTGTGAAGTAAGGTTTTAACTTTTCTTCAACTGGCAGTAAGTAAACGAGATCCGCTTCTTTTAATAACGTTTGAATGGATCCAGCCGTTAACACGAGTCCAATTAATACTGCCATTACGAGCGCAGTTGGAAACGAAGATGTTAACGTTTGTAACCATTGCTGGTAATAATACGCTCCCGCACCGATGATGAACACGAAAATAAATTTCAAATGATCATTAAATACGTATTTACTATATGTACGAACTTCTTTTAGAAATTGACGAAATCGTTCTTTCCATAACGCTGTGCTATTCATAATCTTCTTCCTTCGTTAATGCAATGTAAATATCATCTAACGTTGCACCTGGCATATTAAACTGTGATTGCAGTTCAGATAGAGTTCCCTTCGCTCTTACTTCACCTTGATGCAAAATAATGAACGAATCACAATAACGCTCTGCCGTCGCTAAAATATGTGTGCTCATTAAAATACCGGCACCACTCTTTTTCATTTGGTCCATCATTTGAAGAAGGGATTGAATCGCTAACGGGTCTAATCCAACGAAAGGTTCATCTACTATGTAAAGAGATGGCTCCACTAAAAATGCGCTCATAATCATTACTTTTTGTTTCATCCCTTTTGAGAAATGAGATGGAAACCATTTTAAACGATTTTTCATACGAAACTCTTGTAGTAGTTGTCCTACACGTTCTTCATATTGTTTTTCATCCACGCCATACGCCATAGCTGTTAATTTCAAATGCTCTTCTAACGTTAATTCATCATATAATACCGGCGTTTCCGGAATAAATGAAAAGCTAGAACGGTACGCTGTCATATCATCACGAATTGTTTTCCCATTAATTGTGACAGTTCCTTTTTTCGGTTCCATTAAACCGATAATATGTTTAATCGTCGTACTTTTACCAGCTCCATTTAAACCAATTAAGCCGACAAGTTCGCCCTTATTAACAGAGAACGAAACGTCTTTTAATACAGGTCGTTTCGTATATCCTCCTGTAACATTTTCTACACGCAATAACTCGCTCATACGACACCACTTTCTTCATTAGTATTCATTCTATATTCATCTTACCAAAAATTATGCTGTACTACATAGTATCCATGTACTCAAAAAAAATTTTTAAATTTATTAGCATATAATTTCCCGAAAGCGGACATCATAATTATTGAAGAAGGAACACATTGAAAAAGCAACCACCAATTGATGAGTACAACAACATAGTGAAGTCATCATGAAATGGGGTGTCCAAGTTGGACAATGAAATTTACACATAACCAGATCATTTGTTTCATTTTCGAAACGGGGTGTCTCTGAAAGAGCATATACTGTTTTAAAAAATAAACAATTTCATTTTAAAAAAGATTGCAATTCATTTCACTTGAAAATGGGGTGTCTACGGCAGAAACTTTAGCCGATTTACCGTGCATTTCTTAAATAAATGAGGTGTCTGCGAAACGTAAATTACGATAATGCTTTTTCAATCCCTCTTCAGAAAACAGGAAGCTGAGTCAGCTTCCTGTTTTTCGTGTTTGTTCTCTTATGTAATTATGGTAAAATACGGCTAAGGATATTTGAAAGGATGAGATCAATGAATCATACAGCAGACAATTGTATTTTTTGTAAAATCATTGACGGGCAAATCCCTTGCTCAAAAGTATACGAAGATGAACATGTGCTTGCATTTTTAGATATTAGTCAAGTAACAAAAGGACATACTCTTGTTATTCCGAAAGTTCACAAACAAGACATTTTTGCGTTAACGCCAGAAATCGCATCACATATTTTTTCTGTCGTTCCAAAAATCGCAAATGCGATTAAAACAGAGTTTAATCCAGTTGGCTTTAACCTACTTAACAATAACGGTGAAAAAGCTGGACAAACTGTGTTCCACTTCCACCTTCATTTAATTCCACGCTACGGTGAAAAAGATGGTTTCGGTGCTGTTTGGAAATCACACCAAAATGAATACACTATGGAAAATTTACAAAACATCGCAAGTACAATTGCAAATAGTGTGAAATAATGACACTATAAGAAGGCGTAATACATAACAAGCCACTTCCCTAAAGTCATCAAATTCCGCATGGCTTGTTTCTTCACCTAAAATGCTCAGGGATGATTGTTTGTGCATAGCACATACAAGAAAGATATGCATATTTTTTCACATCATGAATACGAACAAAAAATAAGGAGGTCTCCTTTTATGTCAAAAGCTAAATCCTTTATTACAGGTGTTATTTGCGGCGGAGCAGTTGCTGGACTAGCCGTTCTTTTCTCAACTCCTTCTTCTGGTAAAGACATGCGCGGCAAGTTAAAAGAAAAAGGAAATGATATTAAAAAGACTTTAGCTGATATTACAGCTGATACGAAATTATTAAAGCGTCAAATTGTTGAAACTGCTTCAGAAGGTAAAGAAGTGTTTCAAGAACTAAAAGATGACATGCAAGACACGCTTTCTAATTGGAAACAAGATATTTCTCAAAACAAGCGCCATATTGAGAAAGAAATTTTGGACATCCAAAAGTCAATTGAGAAACTGCAAGAAGCTGTTCCAGAAAAAGCGTAAACAAATTCCTGCTTAGTTTTTTGCATATAACAAATATTTTTTATATAAATTGACCTTGACACGGCATATCGTATAGATATGCCGTGTTTTTATGCATTTACAATATATGTTATCAATTAACATGTAAGGACAACGCATGTATTCACGACTCATAAAACGCTTCCATAGTTATGCATGATTTGTATAGAATGTCATTTTGTTAAAAAATTTTCACAATTCTTACAAAAAGACTTTATTAATTTTTATTTTACTGGCATAATAGATAGTAATGAAAAAGAATGTTAAAGTGGGTGAGTAAATGAAAAGTGGAGAAAAAGATTACTCGGTAAAAGAAGCGATGATTTTCAGCCAACGCATTGCTCAATTATCGAAAGCGTTATGGAAATGTGTAGAGAAAGATTGGCAGCAGTGGATTAAACCTTACGATTTAAATATTAATGAACATCATATTTTAACAATCGCTTATCATTTAAAAGGGGCTTCTATTTCTGAGATTGCTAAGTTTGGAGTTATGCACGTATCAACGGCATTTAACTTCTCTAAAAAGCTAGAAGAACGCGGCTATCTTGTATTCTCAAAAAAGGAAGATGATAAACGAAATACGTACATTGAAATTACAGACAAAGGGGAAGAATTACTACTTCGCTTAATGGAGGAGTATGATCCTGAAAATAATTCAGTGTTTAATGGGGCTCTTGCACTTCGTAATTTTTATGGGAAGTTCCCAGAAAATATCGAACTGATTGCAATCCTGCGTAATATTTACGGACAAGACTTTATCGATATTTTTGAGAAATCATTAGAAGATATTGAAGAGAACTTTACAGAATCCGATCAAAAGTTAGTTAAGAAATAATCTATTTATTTTTTCGCAATCATGCTTAAGAATTCATTCATAAGCGGCTTAAATAAACCCTGTTTTGCTAGCGCTTCCGCAGTTTCGTGTACTTCGAGCTGATGTGGAAGCGCTTTTTCAAATTGATCTAACAGCGCATCGAACAAAAGAAGCCCTTCTGCTTTCTCCACTACATATTGCTCGTTCAGTTTTTCACAAAGATTTAGTATACGTTCAATATCTTTTTTACGAGCTTTTTTCTTTATGATCAAAGAATAAAATGGACACTTCTCTTCATCAATCATTTTAAATAGTAGGTCTACATAGTATTCAGCTTGTTCTAATCTTCTAACAACGTCCATTTTCTCCCTCACTTTCTAACACAAAGTCTTCTATTTCTGAATTTTGTAACACGAACAAAATATCGTGTGATACAATATATGTATATGTATTTTAGCCAAAAGGAGGTCTCGCCTCATGACACTTATAACAGTTGTTTTTGTCGCATTTGCACTTCTTGTTATATTTTACACGAATTTCATGACACATACACTGTGTGAACGAAAACAAATAGCTGCGAGCCGCCAGCCCGGTGTCTTTCGGGTTATTAATGTATGTATAACAATTTTATTAATTTCTAGTTATATAGAAATTATATTTCATGGAAAGTGAGGAAGGAAAGCCCCTTCCTCACTTTTTTCCTCTATAAGCAAATTATACCTACAATAACCAATAAAATAAACAGTACAAGTAATAAAATAAGTTGAGAATTCATCCCCATCCCCTCCTCTATTCTGTATATGCGGCATACGCCCAATATGGCACACTTTCAAAATCTGACACGTGCTGGTTAATTTTTCTTTATCAATATGAAAACGGTTCGAAATATGATATATTAAATTTTGTACATATTGCTTATACTATAGAACAAAACATTCATCAAAACTTTATCCTCAGCCTCGGTAAGCCCTGTTAAGCGCGCTTTACCAATATAAAAAAGCAAAAGTATCAGTGAGACTTAATCGGGCTCTTATGAATCAAAATTCATTGGTGTAGGATAAATTAAAAATACATAATAGTAGGAGTGTTTATCGAATGAAGAAAGCTATGCTTGCCTTAGCCGCAACAAGTGTAATCGCATTATCAGCATGTGGAACATCATCATCAGACAAAATTGTTACATCTAAAGCTGGTGACATTACAAAAGAAGAATTCTACGATCAAATGAAGACACAAGCTGGTAAACAAGTACTAAACAACATGGTTATGGAAAAAGTACTTATTAAAAACTACAAAGTTGAAGACAAAGATGTAGACAAAAAGTTCGATGAAATGAAAAAACAATACGGTGATCAATTCGATACACTATTAAAACAACAAGGTATTAAAGAAGAAACTATAAAAACTGGTGTGCGTGCTCAATTAGCTCAAGAAAAAGCTATCGAGAAAACAATCACTGATAAAGAACTAAAAGAAAACTACAAGCCTGAAATTAAAGCAAGCCACATTCTTGTAAAAGATGAAGCTACTGCGAAAAAGGTAAAAGAAGAACTTGGACAAGGTAAATCTTTCGAAGAGTTAGCGAAACAATACTCTGAAGATACTGGTTCAAAAGAAAAAGGCGGAGACCTTGGCTACTTTACTGCTGGTAAAATGGTTAAAGAATTCGAAGATGCTGCTTACAAGCTGAAAAAAGATGAAGTAAGCGAACCTGTGAAATCACAATTCGGTTACCACATCATTAAAGTAACAGACATTAAAGAACAAAAACCATTTGATGAAGTAAAAGGCGACATCAAAAAAGATCTAGTTCAGAAGAAAGCACAAGATGCTGCATTCATGAATGATCTTATGATGAAAGAAATCAAAAAAGCTGACGTAAAAGTTGACGATAAAGATTTAAAAGATCTTTTCGAAGAGAAAAAAGCTGACGATAAAAAAGAAGAAAAGAAATAATGAAGTAAAAAGCTTGGGCTTAGGCCCGAGCTTTTTTATGTATCCTCTTCGTTAACGAAAGTTTATTTTTTCATTCGTTTAACTAAAACCATCTTTTATGCATTTCACTTAAAAACATTTCTGTAATTTTAAATCCAGAACTTTCTCCTATAATAGAGTCAATCCCGCAATGCGGACAAATTGCTGTGTTATCATCATCCCACCACTCTGTAATTTTTTCTGGATGGAAAATTTCTAAACAATAGAAACAACCACATATAACATCCTTTTCTAAGTACTTTTTATTACGAGAACAAAAACGATGTGCTTCCTCAAAATATTTTTGCATCAGTATCCCCCTATTCCTGATTTTCTTCTTTGCTTTACTTACATTCTCCTCAATAAAATTGCAATTCTTCCTTAAAGAAAAACACAAAAAAACCTTGATCCACGCCACGCAGAACCAAGGTTTATCTTATTATCATTGATTAAATTCAAAAACTATGTTAAATTAGTACAGAAACACGCTTTCTAAAATAAAAGGAACGTATTTATCCGTATTTTAATTGTACACCAAAACACATCTTCAGTCAACCTCTATTTTTCACTTTTAAAGGAGTGCTTACCGTATGAACAAAAAACTTGATTTAGAGCAAAAAAGATTGGATACCGTAATCGAGACAATTACGGAGCAAATTGATAAACTGGAAAACGAAACTGGCAGACGCCGGGCAGAAGTAATCAATATTCGTAAACACTTTTGGGATGATGTGAAAGTGAACACGGATACTTTTGATGATTATCTTGAAACAGTTATCAACTTAAGACAACAAGCTCAGTCACTAGCTGTCACACAAATTACCCATAAGCATACCTTTAATCGACTTGCCGCATTAAGACGCATGCATAAAGCACCTTATTTTGGACGAATTGATTTCAAAGAAGAAGGAGAATCTGCTGCGGATCAAATTTATATCGGTGTTGCTACACTTACGGATGCTAGCGGAGAAAACTTTCTTATATATGACTGGCGCGCACCTATTTCGAGTGTATACTACGATTATCCACCAGGACCAGCTGAGTACAGTACACCAGGAGGCGTAATCCACGGTAATGTGGAGAAAAAATTACAATACATTATTCAAAATGGCGAGATTGATTCTATGTTCGATACGAGCCTTACAATTGGCGATGAAATCTTGCAACAAGCGCTCGGAAAAGGTACGAACAAACATATGCAAAGTATCGTCGCTACAATTCAGCGTGAACAAAATGAAATTATTCGTCACGATGAAGGCCGACTCCTTATCGTGCAAGGAGCTGCTGGTAGTGGTAAAACGTCAGCTGCCCTGCAGCGAATCGCCTACTTACTATATAAATATCGCGAATGGCTAAAAGCGGATCAAATTATTCTCTTCTCCCCTAACTCTATGTTCAATAGCTACGTTTCTAACGTACTACCTGAACTCGGTGAAGAAAATATGCAGCAAGTGACATTCCAAGAATATTTAAATCATAGACTGAGTAAGTCATTTGATGTTGAAGACCCTTATGAGCAATTGGAATATATGTTAACTGAAACGAATAGCCCTACCTATAAAACGAGAAATGTGAGCATCCGATTTAAAGCATCCACTCAATTTTTCGAGATGATTAGAGCGTACAGACAATCTCTTGAATCTTCAGGCATGCTATTTAGAGGAATGAAATTTAGAGGAAAACTGATTGCCTCAGCTAAAGAAATTACAGAGCAATTTTATAATACTGACTCCTCCCTCCGCTTCCATAGTCGAATTGAGAAGTTAACGGATTGGCTAAATAAGCAAATAGATGCACTTGAAAAAGCAGAACTGAAAAAACCTTGGGTAGAAGAGGAAATTGAATTACTTAGTAAAGATGAATACCAAAAGGCTTATAAATATTTACAGAAAAAAGGCGAGTTTGACGACAACTCCTTTCAAGACTTTGAGAAAGAAACAAGAGTACTTGGGCGTATGATTGTCCGTAAAAAAATGAAGCTGCTTCGTAAAGGCGTTCAAACATTGCGTTTCATCAATTTCACAGGCATATATAAACAGCTCTTCACAGATGCATCATGGGTTACTGGGGAAAAACCGAAAGAGTGGGATGACATTTGCTCATTAACAGTAAACATGCTTGATGAAGGAAAGCTATATTACGAGGATGCGACTCCATTTTTACTTTTAAAAGAATTAATTGAAGGCTTCCAAACGAACAGATCGATTAAACACGTACTCGTAGATGAAGCGCAAGATTACTCTCCGTTCCAGTTCGAGTTTTTAAAACGTCTCTTCCCTGCTGCAAGAATGACGGTACTCGGAGACTTTAACCAAGCGATATTTGCCCATGCGAGTGAAACGGTGAATTTCGATACACTTACGAATTTATACGGGCCAGACGAAACAAACGGCATTAACTTAACTCGTAGCTATCGCTCAACAAAACCGATTATTGAATTTACACGTGCTCTCGTACCGGAAGGGAAGAACATTCACGCCTTTGAACGTGACGGCGCGAAACCTACAGTGACGAAAGTAGCTAATCACAACGAACTACACGAACATATTACTGCTAAAGTTGCTGCACTACAAACAGAGCAGCACAATACGATCGCAATCATCTGTAAATCCGCAGCTGAAAGCGCCGCTGCCTATGAAGCACTTAATCATATCGAGAATATTAAACTTGTGAAAAGTAACTCAGCCGAGTATGAGCAAGGTATTGTCGTGATCCCTGCTTACTTAGCGAAAGGTATCGAATTTGATGCTGTTATTATTTACGATGCATCTAAAGATGTGTACAGTGATGAGAGCGTTCGTAGATTGTTCTATACTGCTTGTACGCGCGCAATGCATGAATTGCACCTTTATTGTGTTGGCGAGGTTAGTCCTTTTGTACTTGGGGCTGATTCGGATAGTTTTGAGCTTATTACACCTTGATGACAATCAAGGTGTTTCTTTTTTTGCAGGACTTACACCTTTAAAGTAGAATATATCATTTTAGAAAAAAGCAAGGAGTGAAACAATGAACTATTATTTTATTGCTATTTATGACGGCGAGTTTCCTACCGAAAAATTACATACCATTTTACAATCTAATCACACTTTTACTAACTTAAACGTCCGCACCATTTCAATCTCCTCACCAAGACCTTTCACATTATTAGTTGGCGAAGAACATCGTGCACTCACAACTGGATTTACAGACAAATACCACTTATTCACGAAAGAGTTGCAAACACTCGAGCAGCAAGAAAAGTACTACTATGTATACGATTATAAAATTAGAAAGAACATCGAGAATCCAATCCAAAAATGCTTTCCATTCGCACAAACCCATATAAGTGTTACGAAATTCCATCAAATGATTCAAAAAGTAAAAGACTTAAAACGACCTGTATTTGCAGGTTATAACATCGTCTCTCATGATACAGACATACTTACGATTGATGTACTTCTTTCTTCACCTTTATTGGATCCTAACACTTCCGAAAAAGACGCGGAAGAATACGCCTATTTACACCAGCTAGCTGAATCAATTTCTCGTTCTGAATTATGTATTTCTATTAAAGAGAGTGCACTTATTTAAACACGAAAAGAGGGTTATTTATCATAACCCTCTACATACTATCTATTTATGTTTTTGAAACAAAACGTACTAAGTGTGCTAGTGTAAAAAATACAGATTGCGATGTCCATACCGTTTTTTTATGAATATTTATTTACTTCTTGTCCCCTGACACTAATGTTCTGCTTAAAAACAGGAATTTTCATCCATATATCTTGTTCCCTATTTTAAAACATAATACAATGAATACGTAACTTAATAAGCTATAACTAGTAGGTGTGGCAGTCATCTCTTCCATTTTGAAAAAAAGGGGAGGTGATAATATAATCGCGATGTTTGTAATTAAATTAGTGTATGGTATCCTAACCGGAGCTGGCGTTGTCATCGGTAGAAGATACGTCGGTCCGTGGCTAATTTCTGTATACAAAAAAGCGAGAACCACCCTGCTTCGTGGAAAAGGTAAGGGCGGTTCTCGGCTAAAACGTTAATGTAATTGTCTTATAACCGCACCTACTACCACCACAATAGCAAGTTAGGTTACAAAGGCAGAAGTTTCTCAGGCTTCTGTCTTTTTTATTTTATGCAAAATTCATACTATATACTCTATCATCATTGTAACACATTTTATTTATTTTTAGTCAAGAGAAAAAACCACCTAAAGGCTCCCCTTCAGGTGGTTCTCTATTTTATGCTAACGCAGCTGCCTGTTCTTGTTGATCTACAGGAATTACAGCGTCTGTTAGTGCTTTTTCTAGTTCAGCTGTATATTTCATTTGTTCTTCTTTGCTCCAGCCTAGTTTCGCAGCCATGTAGTTGATTACTGCTTCTTTCCACTCGTATACCCAGTGGATGTTGAAGAATACAGCGCCTCTGCGGCGTACGAAGAAGTCAACTGGTTTTGCTGTCATTTCGTAATCCATTGCGTATACAAGCGGGATTAGAACGTCTAGTGGCATGTTGTATTCTTTCACTTCGTCTTTATGTTTTTTCGCTAAATCAAATAGTACGTCAACGTTAGAGCCGTAGAATTTCGCGAATTCTTCTGCTTGTGCTGTTGTTAAACCATATTTCGTACCTTCGCCAGCTTTTTTCGCAACGAATGCTGGGAATCCGTGTGAACCATCTACATGTCCACCAGAGATTGGCATATGTTTCGTGTCGCTCTTCGGATATGCGCTATGACCTTCTTTTTGTAGTAAGTTCGTTACATAGTCTACTACCATTTCAGCCATTTTGCGGTATCCAGTTAATTTACCACCTGCGATTGTAATTAAACCAGATTCAGAAGTCCAAATTTCATCTTTACGAGAAATTTCAGATGCGCTCTTACCTTCTTCATAAATTAACGGACGAACACCAGCCCAGCTTGATTCAATGTCTTTCTCTGTAATTTTCACGCTTGGGAACATGTAGTTAATCGCATTAATGATGTATGTGCGATCTTCTGTTGTCATTTGTGGTACAGCTGCGTCTTTATCATAGAACGTATCTGTTGTACCTACGTATGTTTTTCCTCCGCGAGGAATCGCGAACACCATACGTTTATCTGGTGTATCGAAGTAAATCGCTTGACCTAATGGGAAACGTTTTTGATCAATTACTAAGTGAACACCTTTTGATAACTGAAGTACTTTCCCTTTTTTCGAGTTATCTTTTTCACGAAGTGTATCTACCCAAGGGCCAGCTGCGTTTACAATTTTCTTACCGTAAACTTCGTACACTTCACCGTCTAGTAAATCGATTACACGTACACCGCATACTTTTCCATCTTTATATAAGAAACTGTCTACTTTTGCGTAGTTAACAGCTTTCGCACCATGCACAATTGCTTCTTTCATTACTTCAATTGTAAGACGCGCATCGTCTGTACGATATTCTACGTAGTAACCGCCGCCTTTTAATCCTTCTTTTTTTACAAGAGGCTCTTTGTTTAGCGTTTCTTCACGGTTAAACATCTTTCTGCGCTCGCTTCGTTTTACACCTGCTAAGAAGTCGTATACACGAAGACCAATTGATGTACTAAATGATCCGAACGTACCGCCTGTATGGAACGGAAGTAACATCCACTCTGGTGTTGTTACATGGGGACCGTTCTCATATACGATCGCACGCTCTTTCCCCACCTCTGCTACCATTTTCACTTCAAGTTGTTTTAAATAACGTAGACCACCGTGTACAAGCTTCGTTGAACGACTTGATGTACCTGCTGCAAAGTCCTGCATTTCAAACACAATTGTTGATAACCCGCGTGTTGCTCCATCTAATGCAATACCAGAACCAGTAATACCTCCACCAATTACGATCACATCTAACTCTTGTTTATTTACTCCGTTTAATACGTCTTTACGTTGTTTACTTGAAAATTTCATGGTAATTCCTCCCTTTGATAACGAAAAAAGAGACCACAAACTCCGCTATAGATTTCGCCTCTATAGCGCGTTGTGGTCTCTCCAAATCTCCTACCGAATTATTAACTTGTCACCATTATAACACTGTTTATGATTATTTGAAAGCTTTTGTTGCTTCAATTGCTTTTTTCCATCCAGCATATAGCTCTTCGCTTGTTTTCGCTTCCATCGTTGGTTCAAAGCGTTTGTCCATATGCCACTGTTCTTTAATTTCATCTTGGTTTTTCCAATATCCAACCGCAAGACCAGCTAAGTATGCTGCACCTAGAGCCGTTGTTTCGTTGATTACTGGACGCTCTACAGGAACATCTAAAATATCACTTTGGAACTTCATTAAGAAGTTATTTTTAACTGCTCCGCCATCAACGCGTAATGTTTTCAGCTCAATACCTGAATCTGCTTCCATTGCGCATAATACGTCTTTCGTTTGGTAAGCTAAAGATTCTAGCGTTGCACGAATGAAATGCTCTTTCGTCGTACCGCGCGTTACACCAAACATAGCGCCGCGTACTTCACTATCCCAATAAGGTGTTCCTAGTCCAACGAATGCTGGTACAACGTATACACCGTCAGTTGATTCAACGCGACTCGCATACACTTCACTCTCACTTGCATCTTTAAACATGCGCATTCCGTCACGTAACCATTGAATTGCAGAACCCGCTACGAAAATACTTCCTTCTAATGCGTAGTTTACTTTACCATCTATTCCCCATGCAATTGTTGTTAATAGACCGTGCTCAGAAGCTACTGCTTTTTCACCTGTGTTCATTAACATGAAGCAACCAGTTCCGTAAGTATTTTTCGCCATACCTTCACCGAAACAAGCTTGTCCAAATAATGCTGCTTGTTGGTCACCAGCTACACCTGCAATCGGTACATTTTGGCCGAAGAAGTGGTAATCAATTGTTTCTCCGTAAATTTCAGATGATGGACGCACTTCCGGAAGCATGCTCTTTGGTACTGTTAACATTTCTAGAAGCTCATCATCCCACTGTAAGTCGTGAATGTTAAACATTAACGTACGTGATGCGTTTGAGTAATCTGTTACGTGTGCTTTACCACCAGATAGTTTCCATACAAGCCACGAATCAATTGTTCCGAATAATAGATCGCCGTTTTCTGCTTTTTCTCTTGCACCTTCAACGTTATCTAAAATCCATTTTACTTTCGTACCAGAGAAGTATGCATCAATTAAAAGACCTGTTTTTTCGCGAACCATTTCGCTATAACCTTTTTCTTTTAACTCATCACAAATTTCAGCTGTTTGGCGAGATTGCCATACGATTGCGTTGTAAATTGGTTTACTAGTTGTTTTATCCCATACAACCGTTGTTTCACGTTGGTTCGTAATACCGATACCAGCGATTTGTTCTGGTTTTACATCCGCTTCGCTTAAGCAAGTTGCGATAACTGCTAAAATAGATCCCCAAATTTCTTGTGCATTATGCTCTACCCAGCCTGGCTTTGGAAAATGTTGTGTAAACTCTTTTTGAGCTGAATGAACAATTTCACCTTTTTTATTGAAAAGAATTGCGCGTGAGCTTGTTGTTCCTTGGTCTAATGAAAGAATATATTTTTTCATATCGGTTTCCCCCTTATGCTACTTTTCTACTATTTGTATTGCTTCCGCTTTTTTTACTTGTCATATAAGAGATTGCTAGTACAATCACAGTTGCGATAATCACATAAATAAGTGCTGAATTTTGTTTTCCTTCAAATACAACTTGATGGAATAAACCTGCAAGTGATCCACCTAAAATTGGACCAACTACTGGAATCCATGCATACTTCCAGTTTGAACCGCCTTTTCCTGCAATCGGAAGGAAGAAGTGTGCGATACGCGGACCTAAATCACGCGCTGGGTTAATTGCGTATCCTGTTGTCCCACCTAATGATAAACCAATACTTACAATTAAGAAACCTACGATAAATGGATTTAATCCATCTGCAAATTTATTTGCACCAATTGCTAATATACCAAATACTAAAACGAATGTTCCAATCATTTCACTTAAAAGGTTTGCAAATGTGTTCGGAATTGCTGGACCTGTTGCAAATACACCTAACTTTGTTCCTGGATCTTCTGTTTCTTTCCAGTGTGGTAAGTAATGTAAATATACGATAACTGCCCCGATAATTGCCCCAATCATTTGTGCTACGATATAACCTGGTACGTCACTCCATGGGAACGCTCCCTTAAATGCTAATCCTATCGTTAACGCTGGATTCAAATGTGCCCCACTAATTGATCCAACCGCATACGCTGCAACCGCTACTGCTAAGCCCCAGCCCATTGTAATAACAATCCAACCTGAATCTTTCGCAAACGATTTCTTTAAACTTACACCAGCACAAACGCCGCCACCAAGTACGATTAACAACGCAGTCCCTATTAACTCTCCTAAAAATGCTGACATAGTATCCCTCCACAATCAATTTAAACGCTTTCAAATGTGATAGAGGTAAAATGAATGGCCATTCGTTTTTGTCAAAAGAAAAAGACCCACAGCTTGCACGCTTCTATATAAATTTATATAGAAACAATGAAATGTGGATCTCTACTTTTCTCCGTCACGTTTATTAACTTGTCTATAATGTTAACCGTAAATGAAAGCGGTGTCAACGAAAAAATTCACATTTTCGTCACTTTTTTTGGTAATGTTTCCATAGTTCACGTTTTGATGTCGTAATTGCTGTCGCACCAGCGTTTAATGCTCTTTCCACATCTTCTACAGTACGAATAAAACCACCTGCTAAAATCGGTACACCAGTACGCTCTTTCACTTCAGCGATAACGTCCGTTAATGCTCCAGGAAGTACCTCAATATAATCCGGTTTCGTCTTATCTAAAAGATTGCAGCTCTTCTCCATCGCACTCGAATCGATTAAAAAGATGCGTTGTATTGCCACAACACCTTTTTGCTTCGCCTTCATAATAACGCTCGCCTTTGTTGAAAGTAACCCGTACGGTCTAAACTCCTGACATAAATATTCCGTCGCATGCCCATCACTCTGCAAACCATGAATTAAATCCACATGTAAAAACACCTTTTTACAATATTGCTTCGCAAGCGATATAACACTCTTCAATTGGCCGACATGAATATCTAAAATAACAATATATTCATACGAACTATGTAATAGCTTTTCCAAATCTTTAATTTGCCTCACTGCCGGCAAAATCTTCTGTTCATGAAATTCCATTCTATATGTCCCCTTCTTTATATCATCCTATCCTTTATAGTACACAATTTAAGTGAAAAGAACAGCTAGTGTTGGGGATTTCTTTCAAATCTTTCTCTTATCTATATATTTTCTTCAACTTATCGGAACCTATACCACCTATAATCATGAATGCAAGGGGCAAAAGATTCATTACATATGGCGCATCTGCTACAATTGTAATACTTGCTCCAGCAAACTTATTTAGCATCCATACAACGGTTTTTGCAATAAACAAAAATACTCCTATCATAAATAGACTATCCAAAAACACCTTCCATTTTGGATACGCCAATTGCTTACTATCTTCAATTACTTTCTGCGTCAATTCTTCATCACTCCTTAGCAGTTCATCCATCGTAATACCGAACAGGTCACTTAAATGAATAATAATTTCAATGCTCGGATAGTTCTTTTCCGTCTCCATTTCGAAACAGATTGCCTGTTCACATGAAGTTTTTCAGCCAAATCATTTTGCGGCCAATTTCTTTTTTCCCTTTCTTCTTTTAAACGCTCACTAAAAATCATACTGTGTTTATCACCTCTCTATGCCCATTATGTTCAAATAAATGATGAAGAGTAAAGCGAGTTATCGTTGCATTTCCTGCGCAACTTATGCGTTACAGCTTATAATGGCGCTATTTTATATGTATCTTCCCTATACTATGCTCCAATAATAATTTCCCGAACAATAATACAAAGAATGGATACTAATAAAGTGAAACTTTAATCAGCCCTCACCAATCGGGCTTTTACGGACAGCCCCCCCACCTAACTTCTTTACTTCAGCTGAATTTTGAGGTAGGGGGCTTACTACCCGGCAAATAGCGGGATAAAGACTAGATTAGGCATAAAAAATACGCCATCCCTTCTTATCAGTCTCCAGAAAGAATAACGCAAATTTTCATTTTTACTCATCACTTTTCGGACTATATGAAAACCCCGGATATTTCACAACAGGCCACTTCTCCTTACGCAGAGAATCCATTACTTGCGGGCCAACATGTATATTACTCTCCACTATTTCTTTAGGAGTCAGTGCCATCCATTGATTTAACGATACATCTTCAAAACGATTGCTTCTGAACATCTCTAAAAACCATAATGTTTCGGTACCTGTATTTTGAATATAATGCCCCGTCGCAAACGGTACATATCCGACATCGCCAGCTCTATAATCAAATGTACGAGCGGTACCATTTCCAAGAAACACAGTCATTCTCGCTTCCCCTGTCAAATAATATTGCCATTCATCATTATTCGGGTGCCAATGAAGTTCTCTCATTCCACCAGGCTCAACCTCAACGAGCGCTGCTGCGATTGTTTTGGAAATAGGGAAATTTGTGGAATCTACAATTCGAACGCTACCACCAGGCGTCTTAATCGGCTTTTGTTTTAACAATTCATGTTTAAATGTTAAAGGAACTTCTCCTTTCGGTGATTGAACTTCCTGACTTTCAAGGGAACCTGGCACCTCTCCTTGATAAATATAAACTTGATCTGAAGGGATAGAACGAAAAGCACTCTCAGGTACTCCAAAATTAGCCGACAACACCTCTTTTGGCGTATGCGCAAACCAATCAGAAATAGCTAAAGTAGATAAATCAGAAAAATGTCCATCATCGAAAACGAGTAGAAATTCACAATGTTCCAATCCTTGAATGGAATGCGGAATACCAGGCGGAAAATACCAAAGATCACCTGGTCCAACATCAGCAATAAAATTCCGTCCATTTTGATCAACAGCCGTTATGCGTGCCCGTCCTAAAAGCATATACGCCCATTCCGCTTCTTTATGCCAATGTAGTTCTCGTACTCCACCGGCCGTTAAACTCATATTTACTCCTGCAATCGTCGTCGAAACCGGTAGTTCTCGAACAGTAATCTCCCGAGACCACCCCCCTTGTTTCAAAATCATAGAAGTGTCCGAGAATGAAAACTTCAAGTTAGGAACTAACCCTGCATCCGTTATAGGCGGAACAAGCATATTCGGATTTTGAATATCCCGCATAACATTACGAGGTCCAGAATCAATCGCCCCTGCTCCGTCGCTGCGGATTGGTTGTGGCACATTCCCTCCTGCTTCATTAACAGTACGTTTCTTCATGATTACACTCCTTTTTCATCCGGTTATGAAGTAAAAAGCCTCCATCATAGTGTATGAATTGGGCTTTGAATGGTTACTTTTACTATAGATTCGGCAATTTTCGCTCTAACAGTCTACTACCCATTACTATTTAAAACAGAAGATGGACAACAAAAACTTTAAGTAAAATGCAAAAAACGCCCTCTGTTTCAGAAAGATTAACAGAGGGCGTTTTCTTTTTTTTACGTAAAGTGTCCAAAAGTCTTTCCTTTGTCATACTGATTACACCCTTTTTTAGAGGGCCAATATTAACACTCTCTTTTTAAAATTCCATATCAAAATCCCTTATATTATTAACAGCGACAAAAAGGAATACCATTCTATCCAAATAGAACAGCATTCCTTTTTATAAACAGTATTTAAAAATTATTATTTAAGGTATTTCCCCAAATCATCTAAGTTTCTCGTATGATTTAGAATGATTACATACTCAACTTCAACTTCTGTTACTACCATTTCTAGTACTTGATGGACTTCAATATAATCATTTTCATATTCTTTTGCCGAAGATACAATCTCTTCTAAGGTTCTTACAAATGTTTCAGCACTCCAGTCTTTTGTTGACAACGCCACATAGGTTTGAAATTTTTTTGTATTCATGTTAGTTCTTTAAGTACAATGGGAATTGTGTACTTCTTGATGAGTCAGAATGATTGATTATAACCCTATGATGACTTGTTGATGAATCAGAAGTGCTTATATTACCATCAAATTGTTTAGCATAAGTTGTTGTTCTGTTACCCTTGTTATCCGTTTGACTCCACTTATTTTCATAATTATGCATTGTTTCCTCCCTTAACTTCTTCACGTCAACATCTCGACCATACTGAGTTTTGCTAGAAGTAGATTTTTCTTTTGGATTATATTTATGTCTATTATAAGCGTGTTCGTTAATAAAGTTAGATTTATTTGTTCCACCATTTAATTTATATGGTACCTTTGGACTCGAACCTTTCCCTGGTTTCCCTGGTTTTTTCTTTTTAACTAGAGAATCAACTAGGTTGTCATGTGTAGTGACTTCGTTTACGGAAGTTATATTTCCTCTAGCATCTGTTCGAACAGATAGATCAATTGCTTCCTCTATACCTTGTGTATTTTTCCAATAAAAAGTTACCTGATTTTCAGTGTTTTTTGTAAATGTATCTTGAATTTGATTTAGTTGATACATATCAATTTTTTCAGATGTAACTTTATCTAAACTAATTTGTTTTGGACTGAAATTTTCTTCAGTAGCGGCGGATACAGCTCCTGTGAATAAAAGGCTTAAACTTAGTGTGGCGGCCGTTGTTAAATTAAGAAATTTACTTTTTTTCATAATACATCCCTCCTAATAATATTAAAACTATATATTATATTATTTAAATATAAATTACTCTCTAGTAAAAATCAATTACATTTTCATTTTTACGTTAATCTATTTGATTATCTAAAAATACATATATTCAAGAAAACCAAAGTACATATAAAAACAGGCCATAATATAGATTTTTTCTATATTATGGCCTGTCTTTGTCTCCATTCGCATATGCACATTGGCTTTTTGTGATAGCTAACAGCATCCATTTGGTTCTTCCTCTACTAAATGAAATGCTTTTAAAACGATCTCATAATTCTTCAATATTACTACTTCGTAATTAATCTAAATTCACTATAAAAAATGAAGTTAGGGTTTCTTTTCTATATGTAGTAAAAATATATTAAGTAGCAGGCGAGTTTGAAATAAAGTCACGATATTAACAATGTAACTGAAACTGCAGCAGCTATTAGTTTCTTCACTTTCATACCTCATACCCCTTACATTAATGTATTCTTAGTTAGTTTTACTACCGATACTCTTCGCTGCCTCTTCAAACAGTTTCGAACCTTCTTGTGCTTTACTTACTGATTGATGCATTTTACTTTCGTCTTCTTGGTCCAATGCATCAAAGAGAAGTTGAAAACAATCCGCATACAGTTCCATCGATTGCTTTATCTTCGCCTGTTCTCCCTGTAACTCAGGGGGCGCTTGTAAATTCTTCAGTTTCTTCGTTGTTGCCTTTGCTCCACCTAAACTTAGTTGTACTTCACTTTTCTTTTGTTTGTATGATTTTACGTCTGAATCTGCTATTCCTTCAATTAATTTCATTGTATCTTCAATTTGAGTAGCACTATTTATGATATCTGCCTTGTACCTTTCAACATCTGAACCAGTTACCTTACCAGGTGAAGAAGTTGAAGAAGAACTTGGTTGACTACTTGATGAACTACTGTTTGTACCTTCACCTTTCGCTACAGATAAGCTATCCTCTTTCTTGCTATCAGTTGACTTACTCTCTTTTTCAGAAGTCTTATTCTCTTTCTCTACCTTTTGCGTCTCTTCTTTCTTTGTTTCAGCTTTCTTACCATCAGTTTCAATTGTAATACAACCGCTCAATAACATAACTGGTAATGCTAAACTTACTAATTTCTTTGCCTTCATGATTACTACTACCCCTTTAGTTGTAAAATTTAATGTGAAAAAGTTAATATACTTAATTAATAAATTTCCCCCGAGTAATTTATTAAAATCTACTACCCATAGATTTCCTGTATATTCATAATCTTTCCATATATAACATTTTACAAAGAATTACATATTTGGTCAAAAGGATTTATGTAGTCCTTAAAAGAAAATTTTAATCACAAAGAAAAGAAGCTAACAATAAATTGTTAACTGCTCAATCGAAAGTAAAATACTATCTTTCCTTATCTTCTAATATCTAGGTTGTGATTGAATATTTGTAAGATGAACATCATACATATCAATGATTTCAAGAAATCTATCAGCTTCACGGAAAACATGGTCTGCTAATAACGGATGAATGATACTCTTTATTTTACATTGCTCAATTAAATCACGTGCTGTTTTCTTAAAATCCCGAAGAGATGCAACCGACACACGATTTTGATCTAAAAATTGATCTAAAAGAGGGGCTGTTTGGGATTGTGGTTTCATAGATTCTAAGTCAATTGCTTGATACATCAATTCATCAAAATCATTGCTAAAATCCCGTGCTGTATCTACAAGCTTTCTTTCCGATGGATCAAGAAGATGGCCAATAAATTTAGCATGGTCTGCCATAATCCGTAAAAAGAAAACATTTTCTTTAATAATAGCATCAGGAAGCGCATCTAATTTACCTTCATTTAATTGTATTAAACGTTTTCTAAAATAATCAGCTTCCCTACTTGTATGGTCAACTAAAAGTGGAAAGTTATTTTGTCCTGGCAATTTACATGTGAGAATTAATCCTAAAATTTTTCGTTTAAATCCCCAAATATTAGTTGCGGCTTGTTGTACTTCTGCATTAAATCTTTTTATTTGCTCAGGATCTGTTTCATTTGTATAGGAATGCGCTATTTGTTCAATATGTTCAAACAATCGATAAAATTGATTCGCCTCTTCGATTAGTTGAGTATCCTCGCACCTAAATCCTAAACGAAGAAAAAAAGAATGCTCCTTCATGATTCTAGACCAAAAACGAATTTCATTTAATGAACGCTCAACAAACATTACAGATGTAACACCTGTATCCGGATGTAATGAAGTTTCATCCCTATGCATTGTTAATCCCCCCCAGTAAAATCCCCACTAGTTCCATTCTTATGAGTAAAAAAATATATAAATACCATCAATAAAAGTTTATGATGACTCTCTTATACATGTAAAATTAAACTAATATAACCTTAGCTTGATGAACATATACTGCTCCCGCAGAAGAAAAAAAGCTACCACCGAGATGTAAAATCCTACTAGGTGGTAACCTTTCAAAATTTCTATTAAAGCAATACAGAATCCTTATCACTATCCTGATTACGTTTCTCGCGCTCTTCTTCTAAGCGCTTCATATATACTTCGCCTTCTTTTTCGATAAACTCATTATCCATATCTTGCTCTTTTTTCGAAGTATATAAAACCATGTAGCCACTTAGTACAATCCCAACAATTACAAGATACACCCACCATGGTAAAGTTTCCACTCTACTTCATTCCTTTCCTTAGACAAGCCTTATTAGTTTCACTTTATGAGGAAAGAAGTGGATTTATGCTTAAAATTTTTATTGTGGATGCTTCGCGAAAAATGCTTGTACATATTCCATAAACTCAATTGGTTCTTGACGAAACGGTGCGTGGTATCCTTTTTCAATAATGTGGAACGTGCTATTCGCAAATAGCTCATGATACAGTTCACCATTTTTCCAAGAAACACTTTTATCGTGTCGTCCCCATACAATTAAAGTCGGTACCTTAATTTTATCAGCTTCCATCGCAATGCGGCGCTCTCTCATTTTCGTAAGCTGATCATAATGCTCTTTATCATCACGACTATTTTTCACTTCACTTTTATTATACTTCGTAATCTCAGTTACAGTTTGTAAGTCCGTCGATAGCGGTGGTACTTCATAACTTTCTTTTTGTTGGAAAGACTCTATCCCTGTAGCATCCGCCAAGATGAGATGCGTCACTGCATCCGGATATAAATACGCTAAATTAAGGGACATCTCTCCGCCCATCGAATGGCCGAGCACCGCAAACTGATCGTATCCGAGCTTCTTCATTAACTTATAATATAAATTCACTTGCGCAGGAAACGAATACTGAAAATCAACCGGCTTAGAAGAACGCCCAAACCCTAAAATATCAACCGCAATAATCGTATGATCTCGCACTAGTTCCGGATAAATATCACTAAACCCATCAGAAGAACCACCAAACCCATGCAACATAAGTAAAGGAGGTTTCCCCTCACCAATTTGTTTAAAATAAATCGTCTGCCCATCAATTTGCGCCATACTCTCTTTCGTATTCAGCTTCATCATAACAGTATCTTTCACTTCTCCAACCTTCGCAATCGGCTTATCAACGAAGTTACAAACAATTAACAAAACGAGCACAATACCGCTAATCATATAAAACTTAAACCGTTTCAAAGTTCCCGTCTCCTTTCTCTTGTTGCTATTTAAAAGTTTTTACATTTTTTGGTTATTTTATGTTCTCTTTTTTAATTGTAACTAAAACAGTTACAATTATACTAAAAAAATATAACTCATTTCTATTACTAATGGTTATTCTGTAACTATTATAGTTACACATTTAAAGTAAGTCAATTCTTTTCTCTACATGGCCTGAAAATAGAAAAAGGGACTTCATGTTGAAGTCCCTTTCTTTGTTATTATAGTTGGCTTACTCCGCCGTCGCCTTTATTATCTGCTGGTGCTCCGCCTGTGTCGCCAATGTTAATGTAGTCTGGTCTTGCTGGTGCTCCTCCTGTGTCACCAATATTAACGTAGTCTGGTCTTGCTGGTGCCCCTCCTGTGTCACCAATATTTACAGCTTGATTTGTAAAAGAACTATTGAACCCAATTGATAATACCCCTACTAATGCAGTCCCAACAATAGCCAAACGAAATTTCTTCATTATTTTAACGCTCCCTTTTCCAATATATTTTTTTGAGCCTTATTATTCATATAAAAATATTTACTTGCCTTAACATGATCATCAAATTCATAAAATTTCAGCGCTAAAATTTCAGTGTATTCTTGAATACAATCCCATAATCTTTCTCTCTCAAAATAAGAAAGTCCTTCTAAAATTACATCTTCAATAATTGATACTGAAGATTTTCCATTGAGTTCTTTCAAAATTTTAAACCGATGTTGAAATTCTTTTTCTCCTAAATCAACACAAATATTTAAACCTTTTTCAACGATTGGATTCGCTAAATTATATTGTCCTAATTTGTAATGTTCACGCGCTTCTACAAATAAGGCTTTAAAGTGTTCTGGGTAGTTTTTGGTCACCTCAGATATATGACGAATCGCTAATTCTGAAAGATTTTGACTAGCATAAAGCCAAGCTAAATTATGCCGAACCATTAGCATATATTTTTTTTGATCTGCTTTTTGCAATACTTCCATAGCAGAATTAAAGTTTTCTTCCGCTAATTCATAGTGATCTATGTCTACACAACATAGTCCAAAAGCATTTTCACATAATCCTACTTTTATTTCATAACCTGGATATTGTAAAAATGCTGCTTTTGCCCTATTCAAGTAATCTATTGCATGAACTTGGTCATATTTTTGATAATAGAAATTCCCCATCCGATAATTAAACTCCGCATGTTCTATCGGATCTGCAATATATTTCAATAACTTCTCAGCTTGCTCATACTGTTCTTTCGCTTCGTTATAATTTGAAATTAATGTGCAATGAAACCCTTTAAAAAAGTGATAGTAATAAGCTAGAACACCTTCTGCCGGGATTTCAAAAGATTCCACTTTATCAAAACTATCTTCTCTAACCCCAATCCAATCCACTAATGCATCATATCTAAAATTCAACAACGAATGATAAAGCAATACATCCTGATCCACGTCCAAACCACTAATCTTACTTTCAATCTCCTCTTTCATTTCCGTAGCTTTCTCTATATTTTGCTGCAACATTACACGATACCAATCATCTAAAGAATGTTTCATTTGCTCCCGCGTTACTACATCTGCTCCCATACACTCCGCATCCCCTTTTCTCCAAAATTAGTATTTTTATACAATTATCAAAATTGTATATTACCACTCCTTTTCTATGCATTGAAAAATAATTATCAGAAAATTTAATATTTTAATTAATTATACCAAAGTTTTCCTTTTTAATAACTTGAGAAACAATTGTCAGAAAACTTACTAGAATAAATAAAAAAGCAAGCAGTTCCAGCACTCCGCTAAAACTACTTGCTCTATTTTTACTCTTTAATAAATTCCTTCGTGCTTCTTACTGTATCAATTGGACGAACTAATTTTTCAATTTCTTCACGTTTTGGCTCTAGGAATGGAGGTAAAGATAATTTCTCGCCAAGTGTTTCGTATGGCTCATCTCCCATAAATCCTGGGCCATCTGTTGCAAATTCAAATAAAATTTGTGGTGCAACTCTTGCATATAATGATTCAAAGAAATGACGGTCTACATAACCAGATGAAGGAAGTCCAACGCTACTGATTCTCTCAATCCATTCTTCTAATACAGCGCGATCTTCTACGCGGAATGCCACATGGTGCACTGTACCAAAACCTTGTTGTGCTTCAGGAAGAACCGTATTATGTTCTACGATGACAGATGCACCGTTTCCGCCTTTATTCACTTCAAATAAATAGAATTCTCCTTCTTGCGCAACCTCTTTAAATAATAAAACTTTTTCTAACACTTCTTTAAAGAAACTAAAGTTTGCGATACGGATGAATACAGGTCCTAAACCAGTAATTGCGTATTCTAATGGTACTGGTCCGTTTTGCCATGGTGTACCTGATTCGATTCCTTTATCAAGTTCATCTGAGATTAATTGATAGTGTTGATCATCAAAGTCAACGAAAGAAAGAGTTTTCTTACCAAATTGCTCTTTAATTCCTGTATGTTCTACTTCAAGACGGTCAAAACGTTTCACCCAATACTCTAATGCTGCATCGGTCGGAACGCGAAATGAAGTTTTTGAAATTTCATTCGTACCGTGTACTCCTTTTGGAATACCTGGGAAGTCAAAGAATGTCATATCTGTTCCTGCACTACCTTTATCATCTGCAAAGAATAAATGATACGTTTGAATGTCATCTTGGTTTACTGTTTTCTTAACTAAACGCATTCCTAAAACGTGAGTAAAAAACTCATAGTTTTTTTCTGCACTACTTGTAATCGCTGTAACGTGGTGAATTCCTTTTAATTGGTTCATTTTATATTCCTCCAATGGGGTTTCATTTATATGTTAAAGTTGTATATTTTCTTCTATTACTTCTCTTCAATCGGTGCTAAATTCGCTTCAATTTCTGCACGCTGACCTTCTAAGAATGGTGGTAAATCAAGTTTTTCTCCTAAATGTTCCACATCTCCATCAACTGTAAATCCTGGTCCATCTGTCGCAATTTCAAATAGGATTCCGTTTGATTCGCGGAAATATAAGCTTTTAAAATAGAAACGGTCGATGATTCCTGAAGAATGGAAGCCTCTTTGTTTCACCTGTTCTTCCCAATAAGCAAGCTCTGCATCGTTTTTCACGCGAATTGCTAAATGGTGAATGCTCCCTCGGCCCGGCTTTTCAGTAGGACCATCTAAATATTTCACAACGATTTCTCCAAAAACCTCTCCTTTAATGGACTGGAAAATTGCTTCTTGATCATTTCGGCTAACCTCTGTATAACCGAACATCTCTGTAAGTGTACTCGCCATTTTATCAAGTCTACGCACTGTCATTTCTACAGAACCCATTCCTTGAATTTGATGCTTTGCAGGAACTTCTGATTTCTCCCAAGTTTCCCAGTGCTCCACTTTTTCCCCGTTTGAAACGAGTAGTACTAAGCGAAGACCTTCAGCATCCTCAAATTGTAAAGCAGGACGATTTGCATATGTTGTTATTGCACTATGTTTCACATCAAATTTCTCAAATCGTTCTTTCCAGTAATGTAAGCTTTCCTCTGAAGGAACGAGTAATCCAATTCGAGTAATCGCATTCGTACCGCGATATGTTCTTCCTACTAATGGAATTTCAAAAAATGATAATTCTGTACCTGGACTTCCTGTTTTATCTCCATAAAATAAGTGGTACATTGACGGATCATCTTGGTTTACTGTCATTTTCACACGACGTAAGCCAAGCACGTTTTTATAAAATTGATTATTTTCATTTGCATTTTTCGTAACCATTGAAATGTGATGATGCCCTTTAATTTCATACATTGGTTATTCCTCCGTTTCGTTTTACTAGTCAAGTGATAACTAAAAAAATAACATTTCCCACAACTAATATGGTTTTTAGCTTTTCAATTTATTCTTAATTATGTTTTTGTAAATTCATCTTAGTTTTTACTGTATAAGTTACTTTGTTTTTAATCGAAAACAACTGAGTGTATGTTTTTCATATGACTCAATCGCTTTCGTTACTATCACTTTACACCTCAAGTGATTAAAAAGCAAGAGATTTATCTCAAATTCGAGATATTTTTTGTATCATACTATTTACTTCCTATAAAAATAGCCTCACTAAGCTTTTAAAACTTAATGAGGCCACTTTATTCACACTATTAATTATGGAACGACGGTTTATAAAACGAACGATTATCAAGCGCAAAGACACGCTCTGTATATTCGCCTGGTTTTGTGCGTCCTAATGCGCGGTCCATCATGTTCATTTTTGCATCTAAGTTATCGATGTAATGCAGAATTTCTGCTTCTTTTACTAATGGTGGTTTTGGACTACCCCATTCTGCTTTTCCGTGGTGAGAAAGGACGATGTGTTGAAGAATTAATACTTCTTCTGCATCGATTTGCAATTCGTCTGCCGCTTTACCAATTTCGTTCACCATAATCGAAATGTGGCCTAGTAAATTTCCTTCTAACGTATACGTTGTAGAAATTGGGCCAGATAGTTCGATTACTTTACCAAGGTCATGTAAAATAACGCCTGCATATAGTAAGTCTTTATCTAACGATGGGTATAGATTTGAGATAGCTTTCGCTAAATCAAGCATTGATACGACGTGATAAGCTAGTCCAGATACGAACTCGTGATGGTTCTTTGTCGCTGCTGGATAGTCTAAAAATTCGTTTTGATGCTTATTTAATAAATGTCTTGTTAGACGTTGAATGTTCGGGTTTCTCATTTCAAATATGTATTGCGTAATTTTCTCAACCATATCTTCTTTTTTCACTGGTGCTTTTTCTACGAAGTCTGAGATGTCTGTTACTTCATTTTCATTCGCAACACGGATTTGTTTCACACGTAATTGAATACGTCCTTTGTAGTTTAAAATATCTCCAGCTACTTTCACGATTGTTTCCGCTACATATTGTTTCTCAACTTCTGGTGATACGTCCCACAATTTTGCTTCAATATCTCCACTTGGATCTTGTAAGATTACTGTTAAAAATGGCTTTCCATTGCTTGCGATACCTTTTGTCGCTGTTTTAATTAACAAGAAAATATCGACTTGTTCACCAACTTCATACTCTGCAATTTTCTTTTTCATTCGAATTCCTCCACCAAATCAGTTACTTTTAGTATAGCACACTACAACTCATTTTCTTTACGCATATGTGTTAATTTTATAATCTGTTTTTCTGTAAAATACGCGAGTAAATGCGCATGACATGTAAAAAATATGACTTGTCTATCCTTTGCAATTTCCTTTATAAGTTCAATCGTTCGATTCGTCCTTACCGCGTCAAAGTGCACGAAACTATCATCAATAATAAATGGATAATCATGCTCAAATGTTTTTGCTAGTGCAAATCTCAGCGATAAATATAACTGCTCCGCTGTCGCTTGGCTTAGTTCATGACTGTAAAAACGCATACCATCGTTACGCTCTACAATAAACGGCTCTGACTCTGACGGTGAAAAGATTTTACTATATCGTCCGCCTGTTAAATAGACGAAATACTCTTCTGACTTTTGTAAAATACGAGGAAGATGTACTTCATGATAATATTGCTTCGTTTTCGTTAACACCGTTTTTGCGGCCGCATAAGCAGCCCACTTCTTCACTTGTTCACGCACTTGCGCTTTTTTCATTTCCCATTCATGCATTAAATCGCCGTACGTACTACCTTCTTCTAAATTCGCAATTTCCATACGATGTTTCGCAATACGCTCTGTCAGTTCTTTCTCTTGTGCCAGACAGTTTTGCACGACTGTCAGTTCTTGCTTTAATTTTCCGTCATAACCGTCAGCTTCGTAATGTTCAGCTAATGATAAACTCGTTAAACGCTGTTCTAACAGATCAATTTGCGGTAATAAACGCCCCACTTGTTTCTCTGCATCTTCACGTTTTTCCGCTAGTTTACCCGCTTCTAAAAACATCTCTTCATCTGTAGACGCTGCAATATGCCATAAACCATCTCGTTCTATTAGTAATTGCTTTAATTGTTCTTGCATAAACTCATATTCTTCTTGCCATTCCGCCAGTTTTTCTTTTAACTGCTTACAAGTTTGGCGCTTCTCTTTCTCATTTTGCATACGGCTTTGTGCCTCGTGTAGCTTACTATACTCCGCACTACCGATAACAGTTTCTAGTTTATGTTCAAATTGCGAAATCATTTCATATAATGAAGATTTTCGCGTGCCTTGTTTCTCTAATTCACGATATAATTGCTGCATTTTTTCCATACGCTCAAACGCCGGCAATATGTGTGCATACGTATAAAATTCAGGAAACATATAGCGCGCTTTATATGCATCGACTTGTTCTCCCGCCTGGAACGTTTCTCTCTCCCATTCCTCATACGATGAAACGACTTTATCATACGCTCGTTCCAACTGCTGTAACTTATAAGACTCGCGCTCAAATAATTTACGTATCTCTTCATCTTTTTCTAACTGATAGCGAACAGACATCGCTTCTTCACTTTGTCTCCCGCCGGCACTTTGCTGAAGTGTAAGGAGCTCTTCTTGTAATCCATTTGATGGATCTTTATATAAAACAAGGGCGAGAACAATCCCTACAAAAACAATGACACTAATAAATAAGAGCGCTCGGTTATCTATAAATAAGCTTGTGAATAAAACGCCTGTGTTAATAAGAAGTAACAGAAGACAAACCCTTTGCCACTGCTTTTTCTTTTGCTTAGCTACTCCTGCTTTTTCCTCATACTTGCGCTTCATTCTCTCTGCGCCCATACCGATAAACGCCGCATCTTGGAACGCTTTCTCTTTCTCAACTAACACATTTCTCTCTTCATCCACTAACATTTGTTTCTTAATCTGTCTTATATTTTCTTCTTGTTCTTCTAATTGCTCTTGCGCTACTTTAAAACGATCATCGAGCTGTGCTTTTTGCGTTTCTAATTCGCGCGCCTTTTGCACTGTTTGCGTAATTAACTCTTTCGTTGCCAAACTCATATCAAATGAAAGAACTGTTTCCTTTTCAAAAGTAGTACCAATTTGCTGTTCTAGTTCTGCGATTTCTTCTTTTATATTCGTAATATTCCCGCTCATATCACGCATTTCTTGGCGTGCATTTTCGTAAGACATATGCTGCATACGAAGTTCTTCTACATAACTTTCTTTTTGTAAAAACTCTTCATCTATTTGAATCGAGGCAATTTCCGATTGCACTGTCTCAATTTTCTTGTGGAGCGAATCAACTTGTAATTGAAGCGGCTCCATCTTCGCCTTCATTGCTTCATAACGCGCCATTCCGTTTACAGGAAACTGCCCGCTCTCGTTCTCTAACACTTTCTCATGCGCACGTTTTTCAATAACGAGTGGCTCAAGCGCTGCTAATATTTCATAATCTTGCTTTCTTTTTTCTGCACTCTCTTTCTCCACGCGAACAGAAGCAAGCTTCTCTTCACTTTCTTTTAACTGCTCTACTTGTTTTTCATACGTGCCAATTTTTCCTTGCCACTCTTTCATCTTCTCTTCAAGTTTCTTCATCTCTTGCAATGACACGTTAATTTCTGGTTTACGCCCGCTCGGCTTAAAGCGCTGATCCATTTCTTTTTCTAGCTTTTTATCTAACTGCAATAGCGCATCACTTCCGACTGCACTTGCCGAAAATAAATAATTGCCAATATCCGCTTCGCCTAGCTGATGAATATTTTGAAGACCATGCATATCAAATGAAAAGACAGATTCAAATAAACTTTCATTCATCCCGCTTAATATATCGTTTAAAATTTCTTCTCCGCCCGTTTTCCCGTCTTCAAAATAAACGGTCACCTCGCCAGCTGCCGTCTTTGGCAATCGCTCAATTTTCAAACGACCGTACTGCTCTGTTTGCACAGTCATCGCGCCGCCATACTTCCCGCCTTCTTTCGGCTCATAACGGCGCTGTCCTCTCGTCGGAAAACCGAACAAAATACTTTTCATAAATGAGCGAATTGTCGATTTCCCCGCTTCATTTTCACCGTATAACACCGTCAGCAAGGAAAGATCCATTTCCACATTTTCTAATTTTCCGTACCCATAAATATGGAGTTTTTCAATTCTCATTTTTTATCCCTCTCTTGCTGGAATAATTGCTCTAAAATAATATTTTCTGCTTCCTTTTGAATCTCTTTCTTCTCTTCTTCTGTAAAAGATTCAATACTATTACGCGCTACAGGAGATGTCCAAATAGTGCGCAATACTCCGTCCATATTGCTGAAAGCTTCTAACTCCTTTAGCACACTACCTATGAAATGATTTTCCGCTTTCAAACGTTCGATTTCCGCAAAAGAAACCGTCTCATTTTTCCACTTCATCGCATATACAAAATCTTTTCGCTCTTCGCTAGATGCTAAAATGTGAAAAATCTCTTCCACGCGCTTTTCGTCACGCAAATAAGGGGAAAGTGAGCCTTGTCCTGTGAATACGACAGTTAATAGCGTACCTTCCTCTTCTCTTCGGCATTCATTCATCGCAGTAGATAGGCTCGTCATAAGTTCATCAACAGTTTCAAGTCTATCAATACAAACTTCGATTTCATCCCATACAACATCTGCCGTATGGAAAAATGAACACTGCGTTCCTTGTTTCGTAAGTTCAATAAGGTACGCACCCTTCTCGCCTGTTTCCTTACGATGACGACCTTGTATGTTCCCTGGATAAATAATGCATGATTCTTCTGATAAAATTTCACGTTTATGTATATGGCCAAGAGCCCAATAATCAAACTGTTTTTCTTTCAACTCACGAATTTGAAACGGTGCATAGCGATTATGCTCTGCATCTCCTTCCACACTTCCGTGAAGCATGCCAATATGAAAAGGCGCATCACTCATTTTCGTATACTGCGCTGTCATATTATCTGTTACCGCTTGCTGCAAATAACTAAAACCATAAATAGAAGCTAATAGCTCACCATTTTTATAAAATGATTTCTCTTCTACATAAGGCTCAGTAAATACATGAACATTTTCCGGAAACTCAATTGCTGCCCAGCTTCCCCCTAAATGATCATGGTTACCGTGAATAATAAAAACAGGGATATCGTACTGCGAAAGTCTCTTCATTTGCTCACGCACAAACACTTGCGCCCTCAAACTTCTCGTCTCCGCATCATACAAATCCCCAGCTAGTAATACGAAATCAACGCGCTCTTGAATCGCTTTATCAACAATACGCTCAAATGATTCAAACGTACTTTGCTTCATTCTCTCCCAAACAGACTGCGGTATATTCATCTCCATCCCTTTAAACGGACTATCCAAATGCAAATCAGCCGCATGTATAAACTTTACTTGTTTCACAAATAACGATCCTTTCTATCTTTCAAAAGTTTCATTTTATTAAAATTAACATCGCTGAAAACTAATACTCATCGAGAATAAAAATATTCTCGATGAGTAAAGTTTCATTCTATTTTACCACGCAATGTCATATATTTCTTTGCATATTGTAGCGTTTTATGTCAAAATAATTATAAGATTCTGATTTTGATTATTGGAGGGAATTTTCATGGGAGTATACGTTCTAACAGTCTTTGAAAAAGATGGTTCAAAAGCATTAGACGAATCATTCGAGGCGGCAACTGAAAAAGAAGCAAAAGCAAAAGGTGAATCTATCTTACAAGAAAAAGGATTGTATGAAAAAACACATCGCTGTACATCTACTGCAGGTAAGCTCGTTTTATTCCAGCGCTAAAAAAAAGAAGCGTCATCCGCTTCTTTTTCACTCTACTATATCTTCGTCACACCACGTAAACACCACATCTAGAATGCGATTACCGATACGTACGCGTTTATTCCATTTTCCTGTTTGGATCTGATGTTGCAATTCAGCTTTCATCTTTTCCGTCCAGTCGTGAATCGTTTCACTACCGTCGTACGGATATACGCTCGGAAACTCTTTCTGAAGTAGATGCAAGCTCTCTGCATCAAAATGAAAATGGAAGAAGTAGTTTGCTGTAAGCGATGGTTCTTGCAATCGTAAAAAATGATCATCAATTTGCTTTCTATTTCTATAGAAAGTAAAGATATTCACTTTACCGCTAGTAATTTGGTCAATTTGAATTTCGTGCTTCTCTATAATCACGTCTTGTCCACCTCGTTGTATACTATCTTTAGTATATATGTCTTTTGCAACAAAGTTAACCATTTTCGCGCGAAATTCATTTCCTTCATTATAATTCCTGTACCTCCATATGCAATCAGGATAAATAAAAACAAAGTTGAAGGGGAGCGATCACATGTATTTCGGAAGCAAAGGTTGGTATGTAAAAGAACTTAAAAAATTAGGTATCCGTACTTATGAAGGTAAAAAACTAGAATCTTATCGTACGCATGTGTTGTCTAGTTTACTTGAGAGAATGAAGAGAGCTTCGGCTTAATAGAATAGCAAGAAGTAAACCTGAATATTGGTAAATGATAGAAAACACCTCCTAAATTCGCATACTAAGTATGCAAATTAAATGGAGGTGTTTTTATTAGTCTCACTTTTTCAGGGGCGCTTCAGTTTTCATAAAAGATTTTTTGCTTCCGCTGAAACGGATACGTTTTAATCTCAGCTGTATCTAAATCTTCATTGAATAAATGAATGGCTATAATTTGTCTACAATCGTAAGTATGGTAATAATATGTTCCAGACTCCATACACATTGCACTTGTATAGATCGTATTATCTAATATACCGTCTTCTGTTATTACTGCCCCCTTAGGAACCTCACAATTCGATAAAATATGAAAAATAGCCGATATACCCTCTTCTTCGTTCTCTATACCTTGAATGTTTTGTTTGCCATACGCTGCCCGTACAAATCTTGATGGCGGTGTGAAATCTCCAGGAAGTCCCATCGATCCTGAACCTTGGCCAAAAGCACTTAATGGTACATCGCCCCACTCCGTTGGCGCAAATGGCTGCGATTTAAGACCAATATATTGTCTTAAATTTTGTAAATGCCAACTAAACTCCGGACTATTAGTCATCACTCCTATTGGATTGTCATACACTTTTATTCCATCAGCTGTCGGCTCAAGTACAATACATTCTCCCGATTTATCTGCTAAAATCCAATGTAGCGGTGGAGTAACCCCTAAAATTGGTAATGGCACATCTATAAAGGCAATGCTATCAATAGATTTTCTTAATTCTTCAACAGAATTGAACTGCGTGAGGCTCCAAGTCACAAAATCAAATGGTGCTACATTCGTTTTATTGCTATCTACATGACTACTATAAGTAGCGAATCCTGGGAAATAGAGAGTTGCACATGTCATACCAGCTTCATTTACTCCATCTGCCATCATGACCCTTCCTCCAAAATTAATTCCCATTCCGACAACAGCCTTTTTCGTTCGGATTGTTTCACCAGTTATATTGTTCCACTGATAACGCCGAGGAATGATTATTACTTCCTGATTCATATCTAATGTGAAATCCATTGTTCTCGCAAAAAGATGTTGGAAATTTTTAGTTTGTAACGTCAAACTAGTACACATGAAGAAATCCCCCCATTTTATAGTTATATACACATTTTATAAAATTCTGATAAATACGTAAATTAAAAACCCTTTTTATCACTAACAAAATAACCACCCAAACTAAAAATGCTATAATAAATCCAATGAAACTAAGGGGGCAAATTACTTTGCTTGAAACATGCATTCAATTTCATAAGTTTGGCAATCCAAAAGACGTATTACAAGTTGAATATAAAAATATAGAACCACTAAAAGATAATGAAGTTTTCGTTCATATGCTAGTTAGACCAATTAATCCATCTGACTTAATTCCCATCACTGGAGCATACGCACATAGAATCCCTTTACCTAACATACCTGGTTATGAAGGTGTTGGTATTGTAGAAGATGTAGGAGCTTTTGTTTCTAGAGAGCTTATCGGTAAACGTGTGTTACCGTTACGCGGGGAAGGTACTTGGCAAGAATATGTGAAGACATCAGCTGATTTTGTAGTCCCTATTCCTGATTCCATTGATGATTTTACAGCGGCACAAATGTATATTAATCCCCTTACAGCGTGGGTTACTTGTACAGAAACGCTAAACTTACAACGGAATGATGTTTTATTAGTGAATGCTTGTGGATCCGCAATTGGTCACCTTTTTGCGCAGTTATCACAAATTTTAAACTTCCGACTCATTGCTGTTACAAGAAATAATAAGCATACAGAAGAATTACTGCGCCTTGGTGCTACATATGTAATTGATACTTCCACTACCCCGCTTTATGAAACAGTTATGACATTAACAAACGGCAGAGGTGCAGACGCTGCGATTGATTCTATTGGGGGACCGGATGGAAATGAATTAGCTTTCTCCTTACGTCCAAACGGGCATTTTTTAACGATCGGTCTTCTATCAGGAATACAAGTGAACTGGGCCGAGATTGTCACGAGAGCAAAAGTACACGCAAACATATTTCATTTACGACATTGGAATAATGAAGTGTCACCATATAAATGGCAAGAAACGTTTCGTCACTTAATTCGTTTAGTAGAAAATAAGCAATTGTGTTTTATGACGGTACATTCTACGTATGACTTAGCAGATGTGAAAAAAGCAGTTGATGTTGTGCAATCTGCGGAGAAAACGAAAGGGAAAGTGTTTTTGACGAGTTATTAAATTGAGTACATTCAACTATCAATCCATTTAGTAGCATAGAATTTTAAGTAGCTTATGTAATTTAATTAAAAAAGCGAAAGGAGATTCTAACATGTGGTTACTCACGGCAATTGCGCCTGTTTTAATAGTCGGGGGAATTGTAGTCTATGTAATTGGAAGGCTTAAACATAAATATGACAACGGCACATTAGGTAAGAAAAAATCAAAAGAGGCTCAACTGTTATTAGACAGTTTAATACCTATAGGAATGCTTGTTGGCTGTATGATCGGTTTGATTTTCGGTATATTTTTCCCGAACTTCGCCCTGCTTTCAGTTAGTTTAGGAGCTGGAATAGGCTATTTATTTGGATATTTCGCCTATGAATTTTACAGCAAGACAGGAAACAATTTTTCCTAATCCAAAAGGAATAAGCGGGACAGTACATAGTAATCATATGAAATATGTAACTGTCCTTTATTTTTGCATCAATGTTATCACCTTACCTTTCGCCTACTATACACCTCTTTTATTGATTTTTCTCTCCTCCCCTTTTTGCATATCCGCTTTTTTATTTTCATTGGATCTATATCCAAAGTAAAGTAGCGCACATGTAATAATAGAACCTACAATGTATCCTAAAAAACATCCTAACCAAAACATAGTGTAACCGCCTCCATTCATAATAAATTTTATGTAATATAACTCTTTACATACTCCATCGTTTATTTCTATTAACTATACACTTTCTAAAATTATTCATACCACTAATTCTCTTCGTACCTCAAATAGCAATTTTATTATTTGTCATAAAATTAACACCTTCTTTAAATACAAAAACTTCCATTTATTTGCTTTTTCTTAAGAAATAATATACTACATTTGAAATAAGCGAGCTAGTACATCGGCCCTTCTCTATTTTAACTTTAGTCATGAACAAAAGAAAAATAAAAAACCCCCTCAAAGCATAAACTTCAAGGGGTGAGCCTGTTTTTTATTTACTTATATACGTACAGCTGTACCACTTACAGCAACCATTAACATTCCATCACGAACTACTTCGTAATCTACGTCAACACCAACGATAGCGTTCGCACCTTTTTGTTTTGCAAGTTCTTTCATTTCGTCCATTGCGATATCACGAGCTTCTTTTAGCTTACTTTCATAAGAACCAGCACGACCACCGACAACATCACGAACAGAAGCGAATAAATCGCGGACAATATTTGCACCCATAATAGCTTCACCATTTACAATATCGATATACTCAATAATTTCTTTACCTTGAATTCCAGACGTTGTTGTTACAATCATGACTGACACTCTCCTAATAAGTTGTAGTTTTAATTAGCTTTCTTATGTCTTTATTATGACATGGAACAAACAACTAATCTATTGAATTACCTTACAGGAATGTGACAGTTTTGTAAGAATGAAACGCGCATTATGTTTCATTTTAATAAAGCGCTTTAACATTAGGATACATAAACGACTCTTTATTTTCTTTCCAGTCCTTTTCTACTTCTTTGAAAGTTGGTCGTCCTAATTTTTCATTGTTCTCATGTTTACGAAACCATTTCTTCACATACTGGTCTCCATTTTTATTTTGAACTGTGCAAAGGAAACTATTACTACTATCCTTTAATATTTTTACAATCACGAATAGACACCTCTTCCCTTTTAAATAACAGAATAGAACTTGATCTTTTACTATAAGCCCTTCCTCTCTTATAGTCATACGACTCCTCGGCCGCGCCAAAGTTGTAAGATCAAAAAATGATATTCACTTTGTTTACATTTTATTTAAAGAAATCAGAGTTATAGGCATTATGCTTATCAAATATTTTATAGATTTCTAACTTATCATCTAATTTTGCATCTACTAAAATTAATATATTGCCATCGTAAATATATTCTTCATACTTTTTAGCATGTTCTTCTGGAATTCCTAACCCTATAAATGCTCCTATTAAACTTCCAGCTCCCCCGCCAATACCGGCTCCTCCAATAGCTGCTGCGATCGGTCCTGCTGCTACGATTGGACCCATTCCAGAAACGGCAAGTATACCAAGACCTGTTAATAAACCACCGAGTCCGCCTGCTACTCCTCCTGCCACAAGCCCTGTTGCTGAAAAGATATCTGCTTTATGTGCAGTTTCGCTATTCACTTTTTCACCCGATTTTTCTTCAAGGTGTTCAATTTCCTTCTGATCTTTTGCAATAGCTGAAATGTTATCTGCTGAGTATCCTTTATCATTTAATTCATTAATAACGAGTGCCGCATCATCAATTGTTCTAAAAACACCTACTATTTTTCTATCTACATTCATAACTATTAACCTCCTAAAATTTTATATAATGTATTTTTATTTTTCTTCATTTCTGTATACACTAATCTTCTTATTAACATAACCATTTACGAAAAAAGCGAATAGTAAAAGCACTACAAGTGAACTACTTAACAAGTAAATTAAATCAAATGTAATATTAATCATCATTTCATTCATGTATACCAGGCTCCTTTTTATTTAAAGTAAAAGTATATTTTGATAGACTAATCTACTAAACATAGACATCTTACAATTCATCTTCAGTCAATCTCTTTGTAGTATATGTATACCCTTCCTAACCTTTTCTAAACGTAAAAAACTATACTTATATTTTTTCTTATTTATATGTTTAACATTTTTTAAAACGGGTATGTTTATATTGTTATGCTTACTATATGGAAAGGAATATTACGATGAACGCCATTCACTCTACTACTATTTCTTATAATGAAACACCTACAATAACGCAGATTCATCATTTTTATGCTTTAATGACAACATTTCAAACGAATGTATTTATAAGTAAACACGGAACAATGACATCAATCAAAAATTTAAGCACTCTAGTATCCTTTTTCCTTACTGTAAAAAAGAGAGATCTTGTATTATTTATTTTTGAAGGAATAGATGCAAAAAGAGCTTTAAAAACACTCTTCCCTTCTTAGAATGTTTGTTATCCTCTATTCCCTCGTCTACTACCTTTCATATATGTTTTTATATTTCAAAATGATTTCCTCTATTAAAAAAGAACCCCCTAATACAATAGGGGGATTTCTAGTTTGACCTTATGAAAACTGATATAATATATATTACGTTTTTCATTCTTTAAAATAGAAAAGTTTTAATAACCTTGAAGGTAGGAATTTTTAATGAACTCGAAAGCAAAATTTAGTATTCGCTACAAAATTATGGCTGGTTATTTAGTTATCATTTTGTTCTTACTTGTTTCTTTCATTATGTTAAACAATGAGATTTCCAGCTTACAAAAATCTCGTAATTTTATTATTGATCACGATTTTAAAGTTCTCAATTTAACGAATCAAGTGGAGAAAGAGTTACTAACAATTGAAAATAAAGCGAAAGGGTTTATCATTTCTAATAACCCTACTTACGTGCAATCCCTTAACTCTGCGGAAAAGGATTACGAAAAACATTATCAAGATCTTTTTGCTTTATTAGAGGATAATCCCTCTCAGCAAGAAAAATTAAAACAGATTAACGAAAACATTACTAGTTGGATTAATAAAGAGATTCACCCACTCATTACAAATAATAATAGTAATAATGTACAAATAATCGACACGACTCAAATTCAATCATTACAATCGCAGGTAACTAACTTCCGGAGCACTGAGGAGCAACTAACGAAAAAAAGAGCTGCACAATTAGATACTGAAAATAATAAATTAGAGATTTGGTTATACAGTTTATTGTTCTTACTTTCTTGTATTTCTATTATCGTTTCACTCTATATTTCGAATGCCATTACAAAAACGATTAAAAATGTAATTCAAGCTATTAAATCCATTTCTTCTAAAGAAAAAATTACGGAAAGAATTCATGTAAATACACATGATGAAATAAAAGATCTTGCTCATACAACAAATCACCTACTAGACGAAATATCAAAAAGAGAGTGGTTACAAACTGAGCTTGCAGAATTAATTTTAATGTATCAAGGTGTATCTTCTATTGAGATGTTAGGTAAAAAAATTCTTAGTGGCATCATACAAAAAACGCAAACTTCTTGCGGTGCATTTTATGTACGTGAAGAATATGAAGAAACTGTCTACTATGTGAAAAAAGCTTCTTTCGCCGATCAAGGTGCTGATATTGGAAAACAATCCATTAAAATGGGTGAAGGTTTCATTGGACAGTCTGCCTTAGAAAAGAAAAGTTTTATTCTCAGTGACATACCCGAAGAGTTTCGTTATGTCACTAGTGGAGTATTAGAAATACGTCCTAAAAATCTACTAGTCATCCCTATCTTATTTGAGGATGAAGTGATCGCAGTAATGGAGTTAGTAAGTGTAACTGAGATTTCAGATTTACATCAAGATTTAATTCAACAAACCGTTGATAATCTAGGTTTAACAATTCATAGCATTATGGGACGTATGCGAATTCAAACTCTTTTACATGAATCACAAGCAATGACAGAAGAGTTGCAAGTTCAATCAGAAGAATTGCAAACGCAAGCGGAAGAACTACAAATGCAAGCAGAAGAATTACGAACAACGAATGAACAATTAGAGTCTAGAACTGAAGAGGCTGAGCAGAAGACAGCTGACTTACAAATTACCAAATCAGAATTAGAAGAAAAAGCAAGCGAGTTGTTACGCAGCTCAAAATACAAATCTGAGTTCCTAGCAAATATGTCACATGAATTACGCACACCGTTAAATAGTATTTTACTATTATCTGAAATGTTAAGAGAAAATCATGATAACAATTTATCCGACGATGAAATTGAATTAGCAACTGTCATTCATTCATCAGGGAAAGACTTACTTACTTTAATTAATGACATACTAGATTTATCTAAAGTAGAAGCAGGCAAACTAGACATCATTTTTGAGGCAACGAACATAAGTGACATGGCAGCCAATATGCATCAAAACTTTTTACATATAGCTGCACAAAAAAATGTCGAATTTACTATTGAGGACAGTGATACGATTCCTGATCTGTTTTATACAGATGCAAAACGGATTGAGCAAATTATTAAAAACTTATTATCCAATGCATTTAAATTCACAGAAAAAGGATCCGTTTCTTTACATTTTGATTCGATAGAAACAACCAATTTGAGTCATGATATGCAGTCTATAAGTAAAGATTGGATTACAATTTCAGTAAAAGATACTGGTATTGGTATCGCTAAAGAACAGCATCAACTTATTTTCGAAGCCTTTCAACAGGCAGATGGAGCAACGATTCGAAAGTATGGTGGTACAGGATTAGGTTTATCTATTTGTAAAGAGTTTGCGAGATTATTAGGTGGTTGGATTACGTTAGAGAGTAATGTAGGAGAAGGTAGTACTTTCACGGTATATATTCCTAACCTTCCAAATGGTTTACATGATATACAGTTATCCAATTTAGAAGTCGCAGCAACGATAGAAGATGTTATTCCTGCTGAAGTTGTTGAAGAAACCATCGTTACTCCAGAAACAAATAACGTCTTCCAAGAGAAAACAATTTTAATTGTCGATGATGATCATCGAAATATATTTGCGTTACAAAATGCATTAAAAAAACAAAATGCCAACATTATTACTGCCCAAAACGGCATAGAGTGTTTAGAAATACTAAAAAGCAATACAAATATTGACCTTATTTTAATGGATATTATGATGCCTAATATGGACGGTTATGAAACGATGGAAAATATCCGAATGAACTTAGGGTTACATGAAATACCTATTATCGCATTAACTGCTAAAGCAATGCCAAATGATAAGGAAAAATGTTTATCTGCTGGCGCTTCAGATTATATAAGTAAACCATTAAATCTACATCAACTCTATTCGGTAATGAGTGTATGGTTAATAAAATAAGTGAGGTTTAGTTGGAGTGGAAAATAAGTATTATAATTTTGATCCATCAGTAGATACGGATGAGCGCACGAACTTAGAAATTGAATTACTATTGGAAGCGGTATTTAAACTATCAGGATTTGATTTTCGCCAATATGCTCGCACATCTATTTATAGAAGAATTTGTAATCGAATGCAGCTCTCTAATATCCCAACCATTTCAAAATTAATTGAAAAAGTAATTCACGAGGAAGGGGTTTTAGAACAGTTATTAAATGATTTCTCGATTAATGTAACTGAGATGTTCCGTAACCCTGCCTTTTTTAAAGCGCTTAGAGAGCATGTTATTCCTGAATTAAAAAAGCATCCCGAAATTAGAATTTGGCATGCTGGATGCGCAACTGGTGAAGAAGTATTATCAATGTCCATCTTACTTCACGAAGAAGGATTAAGTGAAAAGTCGGTTATTTACGCAACAGATATGAATACAAATGTGTTAGAAAAAGCAAAACAAGGTATCCTCCCGTTAAATAAAATGCAAACTTATACGAAAAACTATTTACAAGCTGGCGGTACACAAGCATTTTCTAACTATTATTCAACAGATAATCGTTTTGCTTATTTTAATCCTTCACTGTTACAAAACATTATTTTTGCACAGCATAATTTAGTAACCGATCAATCTTTTAACGAGTTTCATATTATACTTTGTCGTAACGTTTTAATTTACTTTACAAGTAAACTTCAAAATCAAGTGCAGCAACTATTTTATGAAAGCTTAAGTCACAATGGATTTCTATGTTTAGGAAATAAAGAAACTCTTCGTTTTTCAAATATAATGCCGCATTATACGCAATTTAATCCTAGTGAACAAATTTATCAAAAAATACAATAAAGTGAAACTTTAATCAGCCCTCACCAATCGGGCATTTACGGGCAGTTGATCTCCCACCTACCTTCTTTGCTTCAGACTAATTTTTTGGTAGGAGTCTTACTGCCCGTTAATGCGGGATAAAAAGCGTATGAAATCCTCTGTTTGGATTTCATACGCTTTTTATTTCGCATTCGTTTGTATCATAATTAGACACATATCATCTGATTGCGCTTTCTTTTGTTCTTCCTTGTAAAACCCTTCTATCTCGCCTTCTAAATCTCCCCATTTTCTTTCTGTAAAAGTACGTAATTTCTCTTCAGACTCAAATTCATCATTTGCAATTGCTTCAAGAACACCATCTGTAAACAATAATATTTGAGCGTTCTTCTCAAAAGGTATAACTGTCTTTTTAACTTTTATTTCATCAAAAAATCCTACGGCACAACTCCCGCGATCTAGTTCAACTACATTTGTTTCATCAACTAAAACATATCCAGAAGGATGCCCTGCATTTACATATTCAACTGTTCTATCTTCTGTATTAACAACTAAGTATATCGCCGTAAAATAATAAGGAATATTATCATTTTCATTATGTAAAAGGGTCATATATTTATTTAATTCTTTAATAACGAGTTCTGGATCAATTAAACATTTAATTGTTTCACGTAATACAGACGAAATAAACATACAAACTAATGAAGCAGATACACCATGTCCCATCACATCTAATAATATAATACCGTAGCGATTTTCATCGATTTTATACCAATAATACATATCTCCAGCTAGTTTAAATGAAGGTAAGTAACTTGCTTCAATTTTTATATGATCTTCTCTTAATGGGCTACTTAATAAGTTTCTTTGTACTTGCGTAGCTAAATCTAGTTCATTCCGAAGATTTTCTTCTTGTTCTTTATGCCAATTTAATTCTGATTTCAAGCGTAACGCTACACGCATACGTGCTAATAATTCAACTTTATTTATAGGTTTCGTAATATAATCCATTGCCCCCATATCAAGAGCTTCGGCCAATTTATTTGCATCCTCTAAAGCTGTAACAAAAATAATAGGAATATCTTTAAACTTCTCCTCTTTTTGTAATCGCCTACAAACTTCAAGTCCATCAATTTCAGGCATCATAATATCTAATAGTATTAAATCAATTTCATTATACCTGGAAGAATCTTCTCCAAATTGAATGTATTCGAAAAGCTCTTGTGCAGAATTCAGCGATACAAGATCCTGATATCCGGCTTGTTTTAAAATTTTTTCAATTACAAAGATGTTAACCGGATTATCATCGACAATTAAAATGGACACAAGTTATTTCCCCTTTTCTTATTTAAAATGTAAATCTATTATCATTTTCTATTTTTCTAGTATTGCATACTCAGTTACAAAATGAAAATTTCCTACTCTAACATAATTTTTATACAGCAAAAGAACAAACCCCCAGAAATGAGAGTTTGTTCTTTCATTCTATAAATTTCCACTATTAATTTAATACCATTGCTTTGTCATTTAAAAGACGATCTAATTCTTCCATATGATTTGTTTCATCTGCAATCATATCTTCTAACTTTACAACTAACTCTGTCATATTTAATTTCGCTGCCTGTTCTTTTCTCGTTTCATAACGCTTAATTGTCTCATATTCTGATTGTCTAGCGGATTCTAACATTTCTCTAACATCTTCTACTTGTTTCACTGGTAAAGGGATTGTAGTAGGTGTACCACCTAGCGTCTTAATTTTCTCCGCTAAATATAGGGCATGTCCTTGTTCATCACTAATTTCAGATTCAAAGAAAGGCTTTAACACTTGTCTATATATACCAGAAACTGTAGCTGCATTATGGTTATACATAATAATTGCTGAGTATTCTCCTGCTAAATCTTCATTCAATCCTTCGATTAGTTCTTTCACATCGTGTGACATTTTCATATCTCCTCCTATACTTAATAAGTACCCCTTTTCTCATGTTTTAAACATCATTATTTTAAATTTTTATGTATCTAAAAATGCGGCTTGCTTCAATTTACTTATCGCTTGTCTTTTAATACGAGAAACGTGCATTTGTGAAATACCTAACCGTTCCCCTGTATCTTTTTGATTTAAATTTTCTCCAAATATATAATGAATAACACTCTTTTCCGTATCATTTAATACGTTAAAAATATCCTTTAAAACGAGACGCCTTTCTGTCTCTTCATATCCTTGCTCTACTTCACCTACAGATTCAATTCTCGCTACCGAACTTCCATCAGATGAATTTTCAACTACATCATCTAAGGAAGATACTCGATAATTATTTTTCGCATCCATAATCTCTAGAACTTCCTCTTCCGATAGTCCTAAATGATTTGCAATTTCTATTATCTTCGGTGAACGTTGCAGATGATCTGTTAACTCCTCTATCGCAAGTTTAATTTTTCCGCCTAAATCTTTAATTCGCCTTGGAACGTGAATGCCCCAAGTTTTATCACGTAAATACTTCTTTATTTCGCCTACTATTGTAGGTATTGCAAAAGGCTCAAAGGCATTCCCTATCGAATAATCATACCTTCTTATTGCGCCTAAGAGCCCTAACATGCCTACTTGTATAATATCCTCATGCATCGGTCCGCCTTTTGAATAGCGATATGCAATGGAATAGACAAGATTTTTATAATGCTCAACTAACCTTTCCTGCGCTTCATCACATTGGTTTTGTTGGAAGTCTGCAATTAGTTTAATAACGTCTTCTTTAGTAAGATTCGTAGGTTGAGATTGGATTTCCATCATTCTCCACCTGCTCTCTTTGTATATATTTTGTCATTAAAACTGTCATGCCCTCATCATGCATGATTTGTATATCATCCATTAACGTATTAATTAAATATAAACCTAAACCATTTTCCGGCAAATGTTCTACTGGTTTACTAATATCATACGGACCAACTTTCCTTTTTAAGTTATTAAAATCAAAGCTAACCCCATTATCCGCAACCATAATTTCTAATCGATTTTCATATAGTCCAAAGACAATTGCAATTTCTCCAACGTCTTCTTTATATGCATGTTGTACAATATTTGTACATGCTTCACTAATAGCAATTTTCATATCTTCTATATCGTCATAAGCAAAGCCCATTCGATTCGCAACACCAGCCATTGTTAAACGAATAATAGCCACATATTCTGCCTTTGCAGGAATTTTCATTTCTATCTTTTCAAATCTCTCCATCATCCCTAGTCACCTTCTTTCTACTTTTTCAAAATCGGAATTCAAATTTAATATTTCTGTTAACCCTGTAATATCAAATAATCTTTTTAATCTTTTAGATACACCGATAAACTCTAGTTTTCCATCATTTTTCTTAACCGCTTTTAATAGAGCTATAAAAACACCTAAACCAGTACTATCCATATAATCTACGTTATGAAAATCTACTACAATCTGAACCTCTTTTTCGCTTGCAATAGGCATAATCTTATTTTTCAAATCTGATGCCGTATACGCATCAATTTCACCATTAAGTTGTACCGTATAACCTACATTATTTTGCAAAATATTTATTGCCAAATTCATCATTTCCGCCCCCTTATCTCGAACTACTACTATGTTAATTACCCATAAAAATTAGTTTTAAACATATTTTTTTATTTTCATTATAAATAAATTTTCTACACCTTTCTTGGCTTAACACTTAAAAAAATACTACCGAATGTTTAAACCTTATAAATCTGTGTATGTATAATGTATAAACATTATTTTTAGGGGGATCTATCTATGGAAGAGCACAACTTTAAAAAGGGAGATTTCGTTCAATTTTCTTATCGACACGATCATGCTACAAAATTAGTTGGTTCTATCATTAACATACTAACGAATACAATTGTAGTTGATATAGGTAATAACGAGGACTTATCTCATATAGAACCGAGGCAGGTCGTAAGAATAAATAATTGTGAAAAAGTAACGACGGTTTAATACATAATAAAAAGTGTAATTTCAATGAGTGGGGGCCTTCATCCCCCACTCATTCCTATGTAGGTTACATTAAAAAAGCATCCAAATTAGTTTAATTGGATGCTTTTTTATGTATATTTATCAGTTCATTCACTTTATAGTTATATATAATAAACTTAAGATTACTATTCATTATCATACTTACGCTTTCCGCAACATTCTAGAGAAGAATGTAACGATTAAAATAAAGACGATTGCACCTAATAACGCTGGAAGAACAAAAATGCCTCCCCATTCAGGACCCCAATGACCAAATAACGCACTACCTACCCAAGATCCAATTAAACCAGCAATCACATTACCAACTATACCTAAAGGAAAGTCTTTTCCCGTAATCATTCCAGCTAACGCACCAATAAGTCCACCTACAATACACGTAATAATAAGTCCCACAATTAAACCTCCTATATTGTTTTTATATTTGATTTATCAAGCTTTGGTATGTAACCAAAGCTTGATAAACATGTATTATTCTTTATTATCCAATCCATCACTTATCTTTTGTTTCACTTTTCCGACTTTTTCTTTTATAGTTCCCTTCGTCTTCTCCCACTTCCCCTCATTTTTCAACTCTCTATCTTCTGTAATTTCACCAATTCCTTCTTTTACTTGTCCTTTTTTCTTTTCAACTTTACCCGTAATTTGTTCTTTTAGACCGCTCTCACTCATATTTCCAATCTCCTTTTCGTAATAGATTTATAGATGTAAAGGATATAAATTTAAATAGAATACATGCATCTTCTTTCGTGTAGCCATTCACCGACTCTTTCTAAATCCTTAACGAATAACAAGATTTTTCCTTCATCCAGCTTTTCTTCATAAAAGTTAGCTTCTTCCTCATTAAGCCCTAACTCCTGCATCTTATTTCTTAACTGATCTCCCGTTTTTTGAAAGACATTAATAATGCTTGTCCCAAGTCCTTCCTCTTTTATTCCAATCGTGTTCACGTCTGCATTATCTGCGATTCTATCTGTCCTCTCTTTCTCATGTGTTAACACGTAAATATCTTTTTGTTCTATTCCTTTCTTCACTAGATCATTCGCCGCATTCATGACCTCTTTCTCCGTAATAAATTCATATACAAAAGGTTTACTATACTTCGTTTCCATCTTTAACTTCCTCCTTTAAAATGAATTATTTGTTATATTATATGTAGTACACCTATTTTCGAAATGTTAAACATAAAATATGAAAAAAATTATGTGAATTTTAATTTTAATAGAAAATGAACAACATCATTTACCACTTTAAAACATCTTCCCCTTACAATAACTACCTAAATTAACAGAAAATTGTTATAATTAATCTTAAGGAGGGATACTATGAAAAAAATCATATCTATATGCGCACTAACCGCTCTATCTTTCACTTTAATAGGTTGTACAAGCACCTCGGCTACAGATAAAGCTTCACAAGTTAAGCAAGAACATACACAATATACCTTTCAATTAAACTCCGCAAATATTTCAGACATTGAAATACTAAAAACAACAAATCATACTACTTCCAAATCTCAAACAGATAATAAAGAAATGATAAAATCTATCGTTTCAGCCGTTCAAAATGGAACACCTAAAACTATCACTTTAGATCAAAAAAAGAGAGAATCTGCACATTCTACTATTACCGTTACATATAAAGATGACGCAAAAGAAGAATTTCTTGTTTGGGTTGATAATAAGGAACAAATTACAATTGCTAAAGATGAGAAGAAAGATAAGGTAGAAGGTGTGATAGTAAATATTAAAGATGCTAAAATGATGAAGGATTTCTTTTAAAATTCTAGTTAACGTTAAAAAAAGAGTAGGATTACACCCTACTCTTTTGTTTAATCATGCTCAATAAATAGACCTTTATAAAATCTATTTAAGGTCTAATTTTGCTAAATCATGTTGTAAAACATTATTTCCTTCTTGTGGGTTAAATACGATTGCACTAAGACCAAAAACATTTGTAACAACATCTCTATCTTTCGGACGAATGATTCTTACTTCATAAGCAAAGAGTGCTGGAGGAAGAGCTGCTGAACGAAAAGTAACATATCGATTAGGTGGCAATGTTTGTGTTGAAGGGTCTATTAATGGTAACAATACCGGAGAACCCGATGACCAATCAAACATTTCAACTGTTACTCTACGAGTATCATCTGGATCAACATTCATAGCTTCAACAGTAAGAAATAACGTAGCGGAATGTCTACGTAATACACCCGTTGATAAAGTTTCATTATGATGTTCAAAGCATTTTTTTGGAGGGTGACCATAGCCATAACTCATACCAATTCCCCCCTTTCATTTACAATTAAGGACAAGTATTCCTTATAATATATAATGCTAGTATTCTTTTATTGAAAGGTATAAAAGCGGATTTCTATCTATATTTTTGGATATTTTATTTTTCATTTATTCGCTCTTAAATAATAAAGTGAAACTTTATTCCAAACAATATCGCTATTGCACCAAAGTAAAACAAACTGGACAACCTAGATTTCAAACTGTAAGATTAGATGTTGGTGAAATTGGGCAGCAAAGCATATATAGAAAATAGGTGTTAATGTTGAAAATCAATAAAAAATTTGAACCATTAATTTTTAATATCTTTATGATTTTAGGCATATCTAGCATTATCTCTTTCGTCATGGTTTCAATGAATGTTGGATATACAGCTTTATTTCTCAAATCATGGATAAAAACATGGGGAATTGCTTTCATACTTGCATTTTTAGCTTCTAAATTATTACCCTTTGTAGTTAAAAAGATAATGAAAATCTTCACTTTTGTTGAGAATGATGCTTAAGAATAAAGTGATGTACTGCGTAGGTTCATTCCAATTAAAAGAGTTTATTATCACAAAAACTTAACCTAGTAAAATGTTTCAAATCGAAGGAAGACACCTTAAAGGTTGTCTTTTCTTTATAAGTAAAAAAAGCCCGCCTATTTCCGTAGGCGGGCTTTATCTTTATTACACAATATGAAAGTATACTCTCTTTTTCACTGAAATTTTATGTAATTATACATATTCATGAAAATAGCAGAATTAAAATATGCCAAAATAAAAAATGAGCTAAATCCCCTAAATAGCTATATAGAGATGAAGTTGTTATGACAACATATTTTCCACTTTCAACTTAGTTATCATTAGAATGTTTTTCTACAAAATCAAGGATCCTAGCATTAACTTCGTTAGAGAACTCACCATTGATTGCGTGAGATGCATTTTTCCAATTAACTATATCAATATCTTTAACGTATTTTTTTCCAGTTTCAACTGCTTTTACCGAATTGTGCATTGTACTTTTTTCAGCTATAAGTGCAAGCACTGGAATATCAATATTTTTTAAGTCTTCTTTACTAAATAAATCAGGCGCTGGCGTTTTCAGTTTATAGTTACGCATACCCGACTCGATTAACTTAGCGATAGGCTCATCGTCACTTGCTTCTGCTCCTCCAGAAACATAGCTTAACATCTTTTCTCTTAAAAACTTAGGGACAATAGGAACAGAAGCTGGAATAGATGCCAGAATCATTTTTATGGATATTTGCGCAAATACAAAGACTGGATCTAATAAACTAGCCGTAGCAATATGCTCAGGATTATATCTGGCCAAGTTCATTGTTGTCCACCCTCCAATGGAGACACCTACGATATGCACTCTTTCTAAACCTAATCCTTCAATTACTTCATTTAACCATTCTGCTTGTTGTTTTTGATTTTCAATCACCTTCGTTTGCACACTCATCCCAGGTTCACCTAGTAAATCTATCGTATAAACAGGCCTTTTTTCTCTTAGACCTTCTAAATTAGGTACCCACATTGGAGTAGATGCACCACGTCCAGGGAGTAAGAGTATTGGTTCCTTATGTTTGTTTTCCTCTTTAGTAAAATAATAAGCACGAATTGTGCCATATTTCGTTTTTATATTTTTCGTATCGTTAGGTTTTGGAAGGAGTGCCATTGATTCATCGTAGGCAATTTGAAAGTCTTCCTTTCCTTTTTCAGATGTAAAGTGACCAACCTTATTATCATGTCTCTTCATTTGAATGCCTCCTTTCTACAAATATATGGATGAACTTTATCTATATATTCATGGTAATTATCCATTGAATTTTTATCTTCTTTAAGGCAAGACTCTCATTTAGAAAAAAGAAAATCGTACGTTTAGATACAATTTGGCAACAAACTAACTGTTTTTTGTACATTAATAGACAACTACTGCAAGAATTATAGTTTTTATGTTTTCATTTATCTTTTTAATCAGATGAATGCTTTTTTAGTACATAATAAAGTGAAACTTTAATCAGTGGGGGGTTCATCGACCACTGATTATTAGCTCACACCAATCGGGCTTTTACGGTCAGCCCGCCCCCCACCTAACTTCTTTGCTTCCGCTGAATTTTGAGGTGGGGGTCTTACTACCCGTTAATGCGAGATAAAAAATATAAAAAAATATCCAGAAAAACTGTCACAAAATCCGTTTTTCTGGTTTCTCTATAATACAGGTATCAAATTGAAAGTGAGGTTTAAACGAACATGTTAACCATAGAAAATGAAGAAAGTCATGCTTCTAATATGACCTTTGAAGATTTATTTAAGCAGTACTATGCTTATGCTGTGAAACAGATTATATGGATTGTTAAAGATCAATCTATCGCTGAAGAGTTAGCACAAGAAGTATTTTTACAATTATATCGTAGCGATTGGAAAGGAATTAAAAATATACCTGGATGGTTGATTAAATCTTCTACTTATGTAGCTTATAACCATTTTCGATTTGAAAAAAGGCAGCAAGCGAAGATTGATAAGGAAATACAATACCATGAAGTACAAAATGTATCATCATTAGACGATGATTGGATAAGAAAAGAAGAAATTACAAAGGTCCAAACGACACTAAATAAAATGAATGATCGAGAACGAACCCTTTTACTAATGAAATTCTCTGGTTTTCAATATAAAGAAATTGCAGAAGTACTTCAAATTGAAATATCTTCTATAGGAACATTATTAGTCCGAGCCAAAATGAAATTCCGCAAGATTTATAAACAAATAGAGGAGGCATAACAAATGAAATGTTATGATATCGGGTTTATTCAAACATATATTGATGGAGAACTTTCTCATGATATAAGAAAGGAATTTACAAAGCACCTAGATACATGTGAAGCATGCCAAGATTTATTAGTAGAAATTAGTAAATTAAATCAATGGGAAAACGTAATGCTAGATGAAGAATCTGCAAATTCACCACAAGAAATCAAAATTGATATAGAACAAGCATGGAAAACATTTGAAAGTCGTTCCAAGTTAGACAACGTTTCTAATATAAATTACAAAAAACAACAAAAGAAAGGCATCTTTACAAACATGAGTAAAAAATCAAAATGTTTCATTTATACAGCAGTAGCTGCAGCTGCACTTTTCACAACAGCAATGATTCCACAAGTACAAGTGGCGGCTACAAATGTCGCTTCATATTTTTCTGATGCAATTACAAATGATAAAGTTGTAAATGAAGGAATAAAAGATGAAAATGGTATCACACAAGATATGATGAAGAATGGTAAATATATTCCTATTGATGAAAAAATTACAGATCAAGGTATTACTGTACATCTCAAAGAATTATTTATCGCAGATTCACGTATATCAGTTCATTATAGAATGGAAAAAGCTGACGGAAGTTTAGTACCATTTGAATTTGATACATCAGGATTAGATCTCCAAAGTGATGGTATAATTAATGGACAACAAGAGGAAAACCCTGAGATTAAACATGATGGGAGACTATCATTTATCCATGATGCAGATGATCGTCTTCCTTTTGAACTTGTGGCAGCAGGTCAAAAGTTAGATAAAATAGGCATCCGTGATAATGATAGACCCGAAGGTGTTGCTACATTTGTTATAACTAATGAAGAAAAAGACGTTTTTAAACAGCCTCTTACTTTAGACGTAAATATAACTAGAATTGGAAAAGTAAATGGATCTTGGAAAGCTCAAATTCCAATTGATACTTCACATTTGAAAAATAATACGAATTAACATGAAAAAAAGAATAGAACAATATGTATCTAATTCTCAGTTTATATGTTTTCTTGTTTTCGTTACATTTATTTCGTATATAGTTTTTACTCTATCTTTTATTTATGATTTAAGACCATTATAAGAAAAAGCCCTCTAAAAAAGTAGGAAAATAAATAACCGGTTTCTTAACGTATAAGGAATCGGTTATTTTGTATTTAAAATGCGTCTAAACGTACAAATTTCTTTTTATAAAAAAGAATAGACACCCTAAGGTGCCTTCCTCCGACTTGAACCATCTTAATTTTAATAATATGTATTGGACTCCCGTCCAACTATTATTTTACCACGTTAAGTTGTTTTGTTTATTGAGAAATACAATGTTTTATTTATGCTAATCTTCTGTATTAGTTCATTTTGTAGTCCGTGCAGCGGTTAACAAGAAAATAATAGCATTGATGACACCTAAAAGTCCCTGCTTAATCCACATAGATAATGCAGCATTTGTGCCAATGGCTAGAAAAATAAGCATTACTGTGTATCTATTGAATCTCAGTATAGACAACCTCCCGATGGGACTATATTTAAGGAAATTTCATTATTTTTTTGTTCCATAAAACATTGTACTTCCTAGTGAAGAGAAATTCAGTTTTACTTCTATAACTCGCCCTGTTTCCACTCTTTATTATGGATATCTAATCCTTCTTGACCAAAGAAATGGAGAATAAATTCTTTTTCATCACTATCAATTTTTTTAGCTAGTTTAGATCCCTTCATACTTTGCTTTTTTCCTGAACTTAAATAATGAATTTCTTCAAAGTCTTTAACTACAGATTCGAACTCTCCATCATACCATTTGTTCAGAATAGATTCATATTTTGATCTTTCATCATTATTAATAACATTTAAGTTGTTTTTTAAGTATTGAATGTTTTCTTTCGTCATTTGAAATCGCCCTACATCACGGGTACCGGAAACATGAAGATTATTCCCATTGAATGTGAGTTTTTGTAAAGACATATGTATCATCATATCATTTATAGTTTGCTCGTTTTGGATTTCACCAATCGACTGTGCCGCTTTAGAGAGTTCATCTTCACTTACTACATAACTATCTTTTTGCTGCTTTTGAATGGTTTGAACTTTCGGTTTTTCCTGAACCTTTTCTTCTTGTTTAGGTTTTGATTCAGTTGTAGTCTTCTCATTTGAGCTACAAGCAGCCATTCCCATAAGCAATGTACCGCATGTTAAAGCCATTAGTAACTTTCGGTTCATTTTTTTCCGCCTATCTGCATTAGTTATTTTAAACAGTTTTTTAATGTAAGATTTCTCATCTCATAGTAGCAAAGAATGTATCTATATATTGTCATGTTTTGTCGAAGAATAATAAAAAAACAACCTAGATCCCATAGGATCTAGGTTGCTTTTAATACGTAAACGTAATCGTCACTAAAGAATACCCTTCTTTCGCATTGTAAGGCTCCGCTTTATAAGAAACTCGATTTGCCCCTTGCGGATAATCGATTTCACCAATTGCCTTTTTCACATCTTGCAGTGCACCATTCATTGATTGCTTGTATAGCACTTCAATTTTCTCTGGTTTTGCACTATAGCGTTGCTGCATTTTATTTTTTAATTCGGTATAGTTATTTGCGATATATTCATTTCCTAAATAGTTTAACTTTGTATCTTTTAATATTTGTTGATATGCAGGCGTTTTCGTACTACCTGCCGCAATTTTGTTTGTCAGTGTACTATAATAATTCGTTGTAGCTTGCGGGTAGTCTCCGCGGTTCCACTCATGATTTCTTGCGATTTGTTCATCTGATAAATTGAAATACGAATACGTTACGCGGCCCTGCTCATCTGGAACCGGATCATCAAATGTTGTATCAAGATGATACCATTTGTTTTCGATTTTCACTAAATTCCAAGCATGAGGTTGTCCGTCCCCAGTTCCTGTCACGAAATGATTTTCAATTCCTGCTTCTTTTAATAATTGATACGTTAATAGTGCGTAACCTTGGCAAACCGCAGAACGATTTACAAGTGCTTCATATGCTGTGTAAGCTTTATAAGACGTATCATAAGAAACATGTTTTACTACGTAATCATGAATCGCCTTCACTTTTTCGTGATCGTCCATTCCAACTTGAGTAATAGAAGAAACGATTGCTTTCGCTTGTTTCATGACATATTCCGTCTGTTCTTTCGTTTCACGATATGTAATCTTAAGCGTAAATGTATAATTTCCAGGTGATCCAGAAAGTCCATATGAAACATTCGATCTATTATTATTTGTATACTCATTTTTACTTGCAACTTCTTTATATGCGTTAAAAAGTGTATTCATCACTTCGTTTGTATTATTGTTTTTCGTTTTATATGGAAGTGTAATATTTGTCTCGTATGTATTAATACGCTTTTGTACTTCCTCTTTAAACGCTGTTAATAATGCAGCATCTCCTGTATCTTTCACATCGGCATTTTTATATTTTAAAGTTTTATATAAAAACTGCGCATACTGTTCACGTGTTACTGTGCCATACGGTTCAAAATTCCCGTTCCCTGTGCCATCTGCGATTCCATTTGACTGCACTGCACTAATTGCGTTTTCTGCCCAAAATGGATTTGGAACATCCTTAAAGGTATGTTTTTGTTTTGCCGCAAGATGGAAAGCATTTGTAAGAATTTGTGCCATTTCCGCACGACTCACAGAAGCTTTCGGTCTAAATTGGCCATTTTCATCACCTTTAAAAACTCCTAAATTCGTTAAAGTTAATACCTCTTCTGGAAACATTGTAGAACTTTGATTAATATCACCGTAAGGATTTTTAAACGTAGACCCATCCTTTAATACGTAACGAGTTCCATCATTACTAAACGAACCGCCTTGTTTATTCGGTACTAACACTCGATAAATTAAAGCCGCAACTTGCTCCCTTGTCGCAACATCTCCAAAACCAAATATCCCATTCCCATAACCGGAAATAATATTTTTACTCGCTAAATCTTTAATCGCAGGATATGACCAATGTGATGTCGGCACATCAGAAAAAACACCCACTTCAGCAGCCTTCACACCACTGCCATTTGTATATAACAACGCACCACCAATCAGTGATAATGATGTAATTGATTTTAATAGTTTTGTATACATAATGTCTTCTCCCAATACGTTCTCTATTTTTGTTGGTTTATGTCGAAAAATCTAAAAATATGACAAAATATATTATACAATTAAAAGTTTTTAAGGGATATATTGAATTTTAAAATATGCAAAAATTCATATTGTTATAAGGATTCATAGTGATATTATGTTATTTTACTTGCGAATATATAAATAAAAAAACGCTCATCTGAGCGTTTCATCTATATACTTATTAGTTACTTTTTCTTCACTTAGAACTCTTCTTCGTTAATCATCCTTCGATCTAACAACTCTTTATACTTCAATATTTCTTCAGCCCCACGGCTCTCCATGCGTATATTGTATAACACTTGTTGTATTGACCTTTGATTGGTCCGTTGAAACATTTACTCCATTTAGAGATAATTCTATTGAATTTTTCACTACTAATCACAAAAAATATCTTATAATCTATATATAACAAATTAATGTATTAGGAGTAGATAAAATGCCAGTTACACTCGAACTTATTCTTTTTATTCTTATAGCAATTAGTGCTGTTGGCTATTTAATAAAAGAATTTCAAAAAACTAGGAAACGAACACTTGGAATTTCACTAGAATTTTTAGTTCTTTTCTGGTCAATATGGAGAATATCAACTCTCATAATCTAATTTATAAAACATGAATTCCTTCGAATGAAGTGAAACTTTAATCAGTGGGAGTTTTATTTATCCCCCACTAATTATGAGTTAAACCAATCGGGCTTTTACGGGATAAATTTACCAGTATTTTTACCACAACATTCATGTTAAAATCCCTTGTGAGTACGACATAACTCGACCTTATGAAGCTCCGCAACTTTTATCGCGGAGCTTTTTTTATTAAAATTAACGCTTTTGTTCACTTTTTTGATACATTTACGAAACATTCATATGTTACGTTATATAAGTCCTTTTTTAAATCTTATTCATTCTAGCAAAAAGTCCTAGTCCCCCTAGGGCTTTTTTGCATTCAAACAATGAGTTGTATTTTTTCTCAATAATCGAAACTACTTAACATAGTAAAATAATAATCGGACTGGCATTCAATACCATATTACAATGGATCAAATCGCAAAAAGGCACCTTAGGGTGTCTTTTTTATAGAGAATCAGTTTAAAAACTAAAAATAAAAGAACCTCAATAAATGAGGTTCAAAAAATCTACTATTTTAAATTACCTTCGTAAAAAGCAACTCCATTTTGAACATGTTTTAAGTACCACGTAATCGTCCCGCCACAAACATTTTCATTAAAACTATTAGCATATACTCCATTTGAGTAATAAAGAGTTCTTTTGAATTTACCATTAGAATACTCATAAGGAATTGAGCATGTTGCTTGCTTCGGAGAGCTCACAGCTTTTTGCGTATCAGCTGAAGCTGCCCCAATTCCTCCTGTTAATGCAATACCTGTTGCCAATAGCCCTACTACTAATTTCTTGAACATAATAAATCCCCCTTTAATAGTTTTTATAGCTTACAACTTAAATGTATCATTTTTGTAATTTATGTAAATATCTTGAACATGTAGAAATATCCATTTAATTATTGGTAATATTAGGATTTTATTTTATCAAATGTAAAATAGAGGGATTAGAGAAGCATGTGAAAATACAGATAGGTTTATATTAAATGAACGTGGTCCAAGTCGGCGAAAGGCACCTTTTGGTGTCTTTTTTGTACAAAAAAAAATCTCACCATCTTATAGAAACGATAAGACCTTTAAAACAATAATTGCAACTATATTAATTTTACATTACATTAAGGTTAGAGAATGTTCTTATATTAATAAAGTGCTAAATAGTAGGTGGAAAAATGGAATTTAACGATTTGGGTATTACCATTAAAGAACTTAGAATTAAAAAAAATATATCACAATCCGAATTATGTCATGGAATATGTTCACAAAGTCAAATTAGCAAGATTGAAAAAGGTATGATTTATCCATCTAGTATATTGTTATATCAATTATCAGAAAGACTTGGTATTGATCCGAATAACATATTTGCACTAACTCAAAACAAAAGATTAAAATATGTAGAAAATGTAAAATACGTAATAAAAGATTGCTTAAAGCAAAAACAATATAAAGAACTTTATGAAATAGTAAAAAAAGAAAAAAACTTGAATAATTTTCAAACAAAAGATGAGAAACAATTTCTAATGTGGCATGAAGCAATTGCTATATTTATGGTGGATAAATCAATAAAAACTGCTTTAGATTTTTTAAATAATGCATTAAAACTCACTTTAACTAATTCTGATTTTTTATCAGAAAGAGAAATAGATATTATGCAAACAATGGCTATATTTTATGCAGAAAATAAAGAATATGAAAAAAGTATTAATATATTCAAAAGATGTTTAACTAATTTTAATAAATTAGATTTTCCTAGAGATAAAGAAATTAAATTAAAACTCATGTTAAATTTAGCAAAATGTTTCGACTTCACATATCAACATGAAGAGGCAATAAAGTATATTGATAAGGGTATCAAATTAGCAATTAATCTAAATACTTTATACTTACTAGGTGAACTATTCTATTTAAAAGGTCAGTGTTTATTAAAAATGAAACAACATAATGTAGAAGATGTTATTTATAACTGGAAAAAAGCATTATTTATATTTGAACTAACAGAAAAAGAATATTATACAAAAATGCTACCAGATGAACTTATTGAAATACAAAATAAAAAACACTCATAATTTCGTAAAAACTACTTACAAAACCCACAGAAAAAATCCCTACAGCTTTTAAACTTAGATCGATAATATTAAAATTAATTTAAGTCGGCGAAAGGCACCTTTAGGTGTCTTTTCTTTATTTTTACAAGGACCTGCTCAATTAATTTTTAAAAACATAATAGGGAATATTGTTTTATTTATCTCATTTTCAGTCATGCTATATAAAATTCGTTAATAAATCCACCTCAAATACTAGTTCCTTTTATAAGCCGTTTGTTTTGATGTAGATGACATTATTTTCAATACAATAGAATGAATTATGGGAACATATTTAGCAATATATATCAAAAAACATATTAAAAAACCCCCTCCACCTTAAGGTAGAAGGGATCTTTTAATTTCTATTTCAAACTACCTAAAATTTCTGTAAAGATAACCCCAAGCATATGTGCACCTGCATCTGGATATCCTAAACTTCTTTCACCAACTACCGCTCCTCTGCCGAATGATCTTTCAACGATAGATTATATGCCTTGAAGTGCTGTTTGCAACATTTCAATTCAGATATACGACAGTAAAGAATACATTATCACAGTGTCAGCAAGCAAAAGTGTATTCTGCATTTCTGAAAACAGTAGATGGCAGATTATGACCTACTGAATCTGCTAAGAAAGAATATACAAGAACATCCTTAACATCCTCTCTATTTCCACTAATGATGACATCAAGGAAATCTTCTACTTGGAATTCTGGAGTAAACAACACAATCTTAGTTGTTCTGTTTGGTTCTAAAGAAACAAAAGTACGAGAGATTTCAACTAATTCATTTTGAGTTGGGAAAAAGGTGTTTCGACTTCTCTTAACAGTTACCGTTACATTACTAGTATGACAGCGTGAATCATTGTTTAACATAATGTTGAGAGCAGTTGGAATAATCCCATTTTCAGAAACTGGAACTCGAAACACTCCAGTAGATTTATGAGCCATATAATCACATCCTTCCAAAATAAAATATATTTACAATATATTAAATGCAAAAAACGTTCATTTTGATATGGACAAATTACATGATTAATATATCTATAATAACCCTCGGTATTACTAAGCCAATGTTTTAAAAGATTAACAAATATCGCGAGAACCAATCGAATGTATATTAAAAGTAAAAAGAATAAGTTGTCTAAAAGACCCCCTATTTTGAGCCAATAATGAGACATTATGTTAATCTTATATGTATAGTTGCACAAAATTGAGAAACTTAAGGAGACAGATAAATTTTATGAGAAAATTATCTATATTACTTACTTTCATTCTAGTATTAGTCAGTGTTACGGCTGCTTGCACACAAGATAAAACAGATAGTGCCGTTGAAAATGGTCCAATAGAAGAACCAACCGCAAAAAATGAAAATGAAGAATTAATAAATTTCGAAGAAAAAGAAGATATGAGCCGCTTGGAACAAGGTATTTTATTAGTTGGTGAGAGTGTTAAGGGAGGCTATTACTTGACCGCTGTTCAAAGTGCCTATTTAAATGCTAGCAACGATTCCGTAGTTGTTAATGTCTCTGTAAAAAATGTACGAGGTCAAACGATTGGACTATCAGAATTAAAATATAACTTAAAAGATGAAAAAGACGGAAAGATCTATAAAGGAAAGGTGCTTGATCAAAACCCTTCTGATATACAAGTTAAACCAAATGAAACGGTAGAATTGAAAATAGCTTTTGAAGTACCACGTACCGCAGATGAATATATGTTTTATATTGAAAGCTCTTTAGACCCTCTACAAACATACTGGAAAATTGATAAGCTGCAATCACAAACAAACTAAGTCTAAAATAAGCAAAAAGCAATGAAAAATTTAATATAGATACAAATGAATACTATATAAACGTAAGACCATCGATTTAATGAATCGTTGGTCTTTTTCAAAAAATGCCCCATTAAAAACTAAGAGATAAAAAAGAACTAATCTCGAGAAGAGATTAGCTCAATATATCCAAAGCTATTATGGTACATAGTTTTATGAGCAAACGTTATATAATGTTGTATGGGATACATAACCTGTCATCCCTTTATATGTAACTTTTAACCACTGTTTAGAATTACTGTAATGACCTTGAACATATTCACCAGTTACCCATGTTCCAGTAATTTTCGTACCATCATTAAATGTATGTAAGACAGGTGAATCGACAGTATAACCACTGCGCATCTTTGCACCATATACACCTACCGTACCTCCCTTTGCACAAGCTGCTACTACATTTTGATTTTCAGTAGCATTCGTAGCCGCGAAAGCAGAGCCGTTAAATGTAAATAAAGTAAATATAAAAGCTGTTAGTACTGTACAAATAGATAAACGACGTAACAAAATAAATTCCCCCTTTTTTTATAATTTACTTCTTCACAAATGATTATCTTAAATATTCTAACTATTTTCAATATATTAATGTTGAGAAATATTAGTTGTATTTTTGAAATAAGATTTTATCAAAAATAGTAACAAACTCATATTTTACTGAGAAAGAACCGAAAGAAGTCTTCTACATATCAACTATATAAAAATCCCTCCACCTTAAGGCAGAGGGACTTTCCAATTACTATTTCAAACTACCTGCAATCTCCGTAAAGATAACCCCAAGTGCATGTGCACCTGCATCTGGATATCCTAAGCTTCTTTCGCCAACTGTACCAGCGCGGCCCATGCGAGCTACGATTTCTTTCGTGTACTCTGCTCCTTTGACCGCTGCTTCTGCTCCTTTTTCAAAGGCAGTTTTTACGTCTACTTCGTTTGAGGCGCTATCTAACCAAGAGTCTACACATGGAGCAAGTGCGTCAACAAGTGTTTTGTCACCAACTACTGCTCCTCTGCCGAATGATCTTTCACCGATCGATTGGATGCCTTGCAATGCTGCTTGCAGCATTTCAGCGAATTCTTTCACTGTTAACTCACGCTTCTCGGCTGCTGCTTTACTAGCTGCGCGGAATGCACCGCCCCAAATTGGACCAGATGCGCCGCCGCAATGTTCCATAATAATCATCGAACAGCCGTCAAGGAATGATCCGATCGTTACGTTTTCTTGTTCTACAATAGAGTGCCACTCACGTTTTAATTGCTTAAATCCTTTTGCCACACTCATTCCGAAGTCGCCATCACCAGCATGCGTATCTAGCTCACAGAACGGTACTTCATTTTTAATAATAATATCGCTCATTTTATCAACGAGATAAATCATGTTGTTTAATGTAATAACATTATCTTTAATAACAGCGTGCTCTTCCGCAGTTTCTAGTTCAAATGAAACTTCCTTCTCTTCTGTCTCTTCAAGTACATTTACGTACTCTACACTTTCAACTGGACCGTCTACTTTAAACGCTGGTGTATTACATTCTTTTGATAGTAATGTTTTTAGCTCTTCATCTAACTTCATTACCGTTAAAGACATACCAGCCATATCAATACTTGTCATATAGTTACCGACGAATACTCTATTAATTTTAATGTTTCTTGCAGCTAGTTCTCTCGTAACTGCGTTGTTAAATAAGTAAAGTTCTTGCAGTGGTGTTCCGCCAAAACCGTTAACTAGAATTGCGATTTCCTCGCCATCTTTTACTCCTAAATCTTTTACAAGGTCATTTGTCATACGGTTCGCTAGTTCATCTGCTGACAGCATTTTTTCACGCTTAATTCCTGGTTCGCCGTGAATACCTACACCGTATTCCATTTCATCTTCCGCAAGTGTGAAAGTAGGTGATCCACTCGCTGGAACTGTACAAGACGTTAATGCTAAACCGATTGTGCGCACGTTAGCCGCTGCTTTTTCTGCTACAGCTTTCACCGCTCCTAAACCCATACCTGCTTCCGCTGCTGCGCCGGCAATTTTATGAACTAAAATAACGCCCGCAACGCCGCGGCGTCCTACTGTGTACAGGCTATCTTCTACCGCAATATCATCGTCCACCTTTACGTAGTCGACTTCAATTCCATCTTCCGTCGCTAAATGCGCACCGTTTTTGAAATTCATAATATCGCCGCTATAATTTTTAATAATTAATAACGTACCTTTTTTACTAGCTGTCTCTTTAATCGCTTGGTATACCTGAATTTGTGAAGGTGACGCAAACACATCTCCGCACACTGCCGCATCTAACATTCCTTTTCCGACTAATCCTGCATGTGCCGGCTCGTGACCACTACCGCCTCCACTAATTAACGTTACTTTATTTTCGTTCATTTCTTTCTTCTTAATCACTTTATATTTTTTCAAAAGCTCAAGCTCTGGATGAGCCATAACCATTCCGTTGCACATTTCCATTACTAATGTTTCTGGTTTGTTTATAATCTTTTTCATTGTAGTTCTCCCTCAATTCCTTTAATATATTGTGATATATTTGAAATCTTCTTCTTACTAACCATGTTAAAATGAAAGCGTTTTATAGTAAACGGACAAAATGGACAATCTGTCTAAAGACACCGCTCTCATTTATAGATAGGATTTTCATATTAATAACATTCTAGGGATGATTCAGATGACCTCTTCTATAATTTCTAAAAAGATAATCGCGAACTCATTGAAGTATTTAATGGAAACAGAGTCGTTTCATAAAATATCAGTGAGCGATATTATGTTACACTGTCAAATGCGTAGGCAAACTTTTTATTATCATTTTAAAGATAAATTTGAACTATTAAGCTGGATTTATAGAGAAGAAACGAAGGAAAACATTATCGACTTTCTCGATTATGAAACGTGGGAAAACATTTTCGATTTATTATTTGATTACTTTTATGAAAATCAAAAATTTTACCGAAATGCTTTTAAAGTCATTGAGCAAAACTCGTTTAATCACTATTTATTTGAGCATACGAAAAACTTATATATGAAGATTATCGATGAACTATCTGTGAGCTGTGGATTCAGCCTTTCTGATGAGACAAAAAATACGATTGCCTCCTTTTATAGTCACGGCTTCGTTGGAACGATAAAAGATTGGATTGAAAGTAAGTGCGAAGTAGATCCTTCCATTATGTCTTCTCTTATGAAAAATATGATAAACAATCAATTACTACTATTACTGGAGCAATCAGCAAAGTAATTAAAGGGTGGCAAAAGCAATGAAAAAGATTATGAATGATGTACAAAATATCGTTCAAGATATGCTGCACGGCTTTTATTTTGAACATAACGACAAAGTAAATTACGATGAAACGAATAACATCATTTATGTAAAAGATATCGAAAAAATGAAGCAAGACGTCGCTATTATAAGTGGCGGTGGTAGCGGACATGAACCTGCTGATATTGGCTATGTAGGAAAAGGTATGCTTACAGCGGCAGTAAACGGAAGCATCTTCACTCCGCCTACAGTGGAACAAATTGCGGCGGCAACTCGCCTTATGCCAAAAGATAAAAGTATACTATTCATTATTAAAAACTTTAAAGATGACGTTGAGAACTTTCTTGCGGCAAAGCAGATCGCTAAAGAAGAAGGAAGAAAAATTGACCACATCATCGTAAATGACGACGTTTCAATTGAAGATGATGCTTCTTTTAATAAAAGAAGACGCGGCGTCGCTGGTACTGTTTTCGTTCAAAAAATACTTGGTGCGGCCGCTCTTGAAGGCCATTCTCTAGAAGAACTAACAACACTTGGCCGCTCTATCACTAAAAACTTACACACATTAGGAGTTGCTCTTTCCCCTGTCAACGATCCAGTAAAAGGAAAAGCTTCATTCACATTAAATGACGATGAAGTGTTTTATGGCGTAGGCATTCACGGAGAAAAAGGTTACCGTAAAGAAGCACTATCCTCTTCTGAAATATTAGCGATCGAACTAATGAACAAACTAAAAAGCATTTATCGCTGGAGAAAAGGAGACAACTTCGCTATCCTCATTAATGGACTCGGCGCAACTCCATTAATGGAACAATACATTTTCGCAAACGACATTCGCCGTTTGTGTGAACTTGAAGGATTGCAAGTGACATTCGTAAAGGTTGGTACACTGTTAACTTCTTTAGATATGAAGGGTGTTTCGCTTAGTTTGCTTAAGGTAGAGGATTTGGATTGGGTGAAGTGGTTGAAGGCGGATGTTAGAGTGGGTAATTGGTAAGTAAAAATTATGATGATAAAAGCCTTTAACTATAACAAGTTAAAGGCTTTTTGCAAATTGAAATATCACTCGAGCATTCAAAAGAAATTCGTAATTGCCTCACTGAATGATGACAGGTCTTCCAAATAAAGCTGGATGATAAATTAACATCGCTCCTACAAATGAACATACTAAACAAAAAATAGCCTCGTATTTTATAACTAGAGAAGAGCTGGTATCAAGCTTTTCCCCCTCTCTTTTAAATATCATTTTTAAAGCTCTATATAATAAATACCCAATAATCGCCCCGAGGGTGTTCGTAAATAAATCATCAATATCTGTAATTCTATTATTTAACAATTGATTTAACTCAATTGCCAATGAAAAAAAGAATCCTGCACATACCGTGTTTTTTATTTTTCTAAAATACGGCCAAATCATCGGTAATAAAAAACCGAACGGCATAAACAGTACGATGTTCAAAAGATACGTAGTACTACCTGCCGTATCAAATAGAGTCAAGTTGATTTGACTTACACGAATCCACGTTTCATATCTACTTATATCCCATACAGTTGCAATCTGCGTCACCTTATACACTAACGAAAGGTAGAACAGAAAAACATATACCCATAGAAAATGCCGAATAGATATGTTTCTTTTCGCTTTAAAATAAAATCCAATTTGAAATAAAATACAAAACATAATTGTAAAAAAATAAGTATACAAATAACTCATTAAAACTTCTGTATGCATGTGGAATCCCCTAACTTTACATTTTCATCTATTATTTTAGAATATAGTTTAAGAACCAGTACTTTGTTCATATGTTTAATCTTCTACTTTGTCTTCGAATATAGGGAATATATTAAAAATAAAAAAATCCCCACTTATTCATTTTCAGTCTCCTCCTTGATGTAACTTGTTTATAGGATAGAAAAAACTTTTAAAATAAAAAGTGGGGGAAATATAAAATTTTTCTTAAATTTTATGTTAGATTTTATTATTACTCTAATTACTAATCCGCTATTCGTTGTTAGGCAACAGTATGCTTAAACTTAGGTTTCACTTTATCCCTTCTCATCCCTCATACTGTAATACCCCAAATTAATAATAACCAAGAAATACCCACTCATAATTCCAGCAGCGAATGTCCACATGAATTCATGGTGTTCAATTTCATACATAATAATCGCGCCGAGTATTGCGGCTGCGAACCGATTTATCATTCCAAGCATCGGTGCTTTTTCTTTTTTTACAATGCTATCTCCGAACTTTTCAATACGCCTTCCTAAAATCCAGGCGCAGTACATACTTACTAAAAGGCCAATGCTTATCCCTACGAACTGTGCTGAAAAAGGTGTCACAAGCCATCCCAATAACATTACGCCTAGCAAACAATACATTTGTATGTTGAATGATCTTAATGCCATACGAATCATGTTATACTCCTTTATCTTTCTCATTGTAATCCCGTATCATCAATCCAATCTTCCAGGCTTCAAGCTTTCAGCTATATCTTTTTTAAAATGAGGGAATTTGATTTTGCTTACCATTAAATAAGCGAGTACGCATGTACCAAACGCCACGGAAACTGGATTCTTTAAAAAACATAAAATGAGGAGACACATTGCCGCGAATGGGATTGGCATGCCGATAAAGGTCGGGAGTTTGCTTTGCTGTGTGTTAAATCTTGCAAGCCGAAGCATGCCGCAAATACTGTAAGTGAGCGCGCATATCATCCCGATAGACTGCAAATCTTTTAACGAGGCACTATATGCAAGAATAGACGGTGCCACACCAAAAGTAACTAAATCCGCAAATGAGTCCAACTCTCCACCAATTTCCGAAACAGAATCAAGTTTCCGAGCGACCATACCATCTAAAAAGTCAAACAACATACCTGTAATAATAAAAACTGCTCCCAAATAAATATCGTGAACGAAAACAGCGTAAATAGCTAAAAGCCCACATACAAAATTTGCTATCGTAATCATATTTGGTATGAAACTCATAATACACTTCTCCTCCTTTCTACTAATTGCTTCATCTACGTTCTTACTCATTACAATCAAGATCTTTCTGTTTTTCTTCCAATATGACTTTATTTATTTTCGTTAACGTATCTGTCATTTGCTCTAGGGCGTTTATATCGATTTTAGAAAAATATTTCTCAATTAATACATCATCTAACTCCGACAACCGCTCTATATACTTACTACCGTTTGGACCAAGTGTAAGAAAATACTCCCGTTTATTATTAGGGTTTACTTGTTTTGAAATCATCTTCTGTTTCTCCAATTTAGATAAAACTTGACTAACGGCACTTTTTGATATATTAAAAGTAGTCGCAATGTGATTTGCTGTCGTGTTTTCATTTAAATTAATATGAAATAGCATGCTCTCTTGCTGTCCTGTAAGACCGAATTCATCTTTTAACTCCTGGAATAGTAAAATGTAGAATTCATTATAAGCTCGGTTCATTTCATTAATTACTTCTTTATACGTTCTAGTCATAGCGTTATTCCTCCATGCTTTTATTTCGTTTTGTTTAATAGTTAAGTTTACTTAACTTAACTATATTATACCGTTATGTTCGTGTAAAGGGAAATATAACTCTACACTTTACTCACAATGATACAAAAAAGAAGACACTCTTCTAAAACAAGTTAAGTCCCTTCTTCCTCACCGCTTCCTTCATCCAAATACCCGATTAATCGTTCTGAATAATCAAAAAGAAAATCAATTAAATTCCATATAGACCCATTACTGGTTAAAATGTTACAATGGAATTACCCTACATAGTTACTCATAGCCAGACTGAGGAACTAGCGTCTTATTAAGTAATGCGCATAACTAAAATAAAAAAGACACTTTACGGTGTCTTTTTTATTTATATTCCTAGGAATCATCTCTTTTATAAACAGACTCTATCAAACAGTAAAGGAGACAAACAGATGGAACATCCTGTTGCAAGAGAATTACGTTTTATACGGGTATGTCTTATCATTTTGATTATTGTCATTGCATTCTGGGATCGTGAGAAAACTGTGGAAATTACTGATCACGGTAGCGATCCTATCTTAAACACCAGCAATATGACCCAAGTTGGTGAGAATACATTTGCATACAAAGACGAATCGAATCAAATTAAAATATTTAAGTTTAATCCAGATATAAATGAAATAAAATTAATAAAAGAGTTTTATGCTAACGAATATTAATTACATGAATTAAATAATTCAAATCTGTAGAAGACACTTTAAAGTGTCTTTTCTTTATGAACTACAAAGTATGAGGACCCAAGCCATTAGCTACAATTACGACTAAGGCTTTTACTATATAAAAAATAAAACATAGTAAGAATAGAATACTCAATTAAATTATTTTTCACTTCACAAACTACATCCAAAAAGTTGGATAACTTCTTTTACTACTCATATTATTAATGAATAAAGCAATAACTACAATAACAACGGAGCCAATTAAAACTGGTGTTACTAAATAACTCCAACTATTTGCCCCTAAAATTACGATAATCGGATCGGCGCCTGCCGGAGGGTGCGTCGTTCTCGTTAACATCATAACGGCTATTGCCATCCCCACCGCTAAAGCAATTGTCCAATATTCATTCCCAAACAAATGATATATTGATAGACCAATGAAAGTTGAAATCAAATGTCCTCCAATAATATTACGCGGCTGAGATAATGGCGCATTCCAAACTCCAAACGCTAATACACAACTCGCACCAAATGGAGCCATTAATAATTCTGTAGAGGTTATGCTCGTTAAATATGTTAAGGTAAGAATTGTTAAAAATCCCCCTAGTAGTCCCGTTAAAGAGTCCTTTACATTTACTTGTAATGGGCTTCTTCCTTTCCCTTTCATTTTTGTAAAATATCGTACACTTATTGGTTGAGGATCTTTCTGCTTAGTTGCTGTTATATTATCCATCGTTCTCCTCCTTTATTTACCAACAATTATAATCCAGCATAACTAACCTGTAAATATTAATTTAAGGGGTTAGTTTTAAAATGCAAAAAAAGAATCAACTGTTATAAGTTGATTCTCTAAACTTCCTCAAATTTTCGATCCTGAAATTTTGCTACCTTTTTCCGGTTCCCACATATTTTCATAGAACACCATTTTCGTTTTCCACTCTTATCTATAAATAATAAAACACAGTCAGGATTTGAACACCTTTTAAGGGAAATAAGCTTATTTTCTGCTATTAACGTTAAAGCGTCAAATGCAATTAACGATGCGAGTACATCCTCGATTTTTCCAACTGGGATAGATACTAGCTGCTGTTCAATGATTTTATATGTAAATGGTGCCTTCTCAATTTGTTTTTCTAAATACGTAATAAAATCATTAGAAATTTCTTGCTGATCAGCAATTTCCTCAAACTGTTTTCTCAATACTTCTCTTACCTCTAATATGCTAGATGTAACTTGATCCATTCGCTTCTGAATTCCTATAAGTGTTTTTTCATTCCAAAAAGGAAGATTAACCTTTATTACATGTAGCCATTCTAATACATCTTCATCTGTTATTAATAAATCATAACGTTGTCCACGCCTAACTAACTCTGTATTTACTAAATCTAATGAGAGATTTCCCGATATAAGCGGGAATTGTTTTGTTTCCTGCATGTACTCATCACCTTCTCTTTAAATAATCATATTCCAAATTAATACAGAAGTACAACTTTTTTATAAACTACAAAGTATGAAGATTAAGGCCTTTAGCCATAATTACGACTAAAGGCTTTTTGTATGTAAGTAAATGAAAAAGGAGCTTATTTTATGGAACATAATAAAAATGGAATTCTTGCTTTAATTATTTTATTTTTAGGATTAGTGTTTTTTGTCAGTGGAATGGTTTATCATTTATGGGGCTCATTTTAATTTCAACTTTTAGACAGATAAATAATTCGAATCAGAGAAATGTGCATTTTTCCCTTTTCCTTCCAAAATTAATATAATAAGATATAAAATGTAATACATATAAAGACAAATATATATAGCACTCATTAAAAGTGCTTCTATTTTGGAAGGAAGAAACGATGAACAAAAAGTTATTAGCATCATTATTATGTAGCACATTCTTGTTTGGAGTATCAGCTTGCAGTTCACATGATGCGCCTGCGAAAAATGAGCAGGCGACTTCTAAAAAAACAGAGAATGACAAACTTAGCAACAAGGATTCGCAAAAAGAACTTCCTACCAATGTAGATTCCTCTGATGTATACATGTCAATGGGATCTGCCGAGTCATTAGATGTTCTAGGGACTGGAGAAGTTAAAGCACAAGGTGTCTTTAAAGTATTAGACATCGCAGTTTATAATCGTAAAGAAGAACCCATTACACTAGATATCAACAACTTTAAATTAATTGATGGATTTGGAAGAGAATATCACATTTCCAATGAACATCAATCCGTACTTAAAGCTGCAAATACCTCTACATTTAAATTTGGTATTGTTAACCCTGATGAACATTCGGACGGAAACATTGTATTCGATGTACCGAAAAACACGCGAGGATTAACTTTAAAATTTAATAATGATAAGTTAGATAAAGAGCTCCAATTAAAAGTGGAATTGGAATAGGCAAAATAAATACGTCTCCCTTAACATTCTCTACTAACATAAAAAAGTACAGTCTTTTCTACAGCAGACTGTACTTTTTTATTTATCATTTCACATAACATTCCCTAATTTTTTTGACTAGATGCTCTCCAATCACGAAAAGATGTTGGGCGTCCAGAAAAAGCTCTTTGCTTTGTAACAGATGGTTTTTCTTCAGGAGTCA